>SPLB01000229.1 GCA_004566265.1 Paracoccaceae bacterium
CATGTACTGGATACACGTCTTGCAGAGCTGGTGCATCAACATCACCCGCTGGCAGACAGCGTCAATTCCGAGTGGGATGACGACGGCCGCCAATAAAGCGGCTCAGATTCAGTGTCTCTTGGCCGCGCGCCCTTGATTGAAGGGGCCGCGCTCCCCATAACCAAGACATCATTTTTCTGGAAAAAACCAAAGACGGACATTCATGGACACGACTGCAAATGTGTTTGACAGCGCTTTTTGGCTTACCGCCGGGGGCATCGGGCTTCTTTTGGTGCTGTCAGGGTTCTTTTCCGGATCTGAAACAGCCCTGACGGCTGCATCGCGCGGCAAGCTGCGCAGCCAAGCCGATAAAGGATCGCGCGGGGCCGTGCGCGCACTAAAAATTACCGAAGACAGCGAGCGGCTCATCGGGTCTGTCCTTTTGGGCAATAACCTCGTCAATATTCTTGCTGCTTCATTGGCGACATCGTTGTTCACCCGCGCCTTTGGAGAAAGCGGTGTGGCCCTGGCGACACTGGTCATGACGCTTTTGGTTCTGATCTTTGCCGAGGTTCTGCCCAAAACCTACGCAATCTCCAACTCTGAAAAAGCCGCTGCATCAGTTGCGCCTATTATTGGATTTCTGGTCACGGTGCTTGCTCCCGTTGTCTCAGCGGTGCGGTTCTTTGTGCGTCTTGTGCTGCGCCTCTTTGGCGTCCAAATCGACCCGGACAGTCACATCATGGCGGTGCGCGAAGAAATCGCCGGTGCTCTGCAAATTGGCCATTCCGAAGGCGTGGTGGAAAAAGAAGACCGTGACCGGATCCTGGGTGCACTGGACCTCGCCGAACGAGTTGTCGAAGAAATCATGCTCCACCGCTCTCATATTGAGATGATCGACGCCAATGGCGACCCGCAAGCGATTGTGGAGCAGTGTCTGACCTCGCCCCACACCCGCCTGCCCGTCTATCGCGACGAACCCGAAAACATCATTGGCGTGGTGCACGCCAAAAATCTGCTGCGCCATCTCTACGCGGCGATCGGTGGTGCCGAAGGGGATGCCAGCGCGCTGAAAGAATTCAACATTACCGAGGTATGCCAGCCGCCCTATTTCATCCCTGAAACCACGACGCTGGATGATCAAATGCGCCAGTTCCTGCGCCAGCGCAGCCATTTTGCGCTGGTCGTCGATGAATACGGTGCATTGCAGGGCCTGATAACGCTCGAAGACATTCTGGAGGAAATTGTCGGTGAAATCACCGATGAGTTCGATCCGGCAGAGCAAAGCTTCGCCAAGAAGCAAGCCGACGGCAACTACCTCGTTGAGGGTGCGACAACCATTCGGGACCTCAACCGTGCCATGGATTGGAACCTGCCCGACGAAGAAGCCAACACCGTCGCTGGGCTGGTGATCCATGAAGCGCAGATGATCCCGACCGCCGGTCAGGTGTTTTCCTTTCACGGCTTCCGCTTTGAGGTGACCACGCGCGAAGGCAACCGCATCACGGGCCTCCGCATTCGTCCGCTGGTTTGACCAAATTGGTCTTTATAAACAGCCCGATGTATTCGCAGCGCCGAGGCATTTTGCACACATCGTCTGTGGGATGCACTGCATGAATTCAACCTTTAAGCCATAGTGCATGAGCGCATGGAACACATCAGGTGAGCGCCACGGGTTCAAAGCCTCTCTGACGAAGCAACTGCGCTGTATATAGCCCGCGCCATCGCCGATGTCGCTTTTGAAGTGGACCAGTCGTCTTTCGTCCGTCACAATGGGGGAACCCTAAAAAAGACAGGAGGTCCCCCATGAAAACCACCACCCGTGTGGTCGTGATCGGCGGCGGCGTTGTCGGCTGCTCTGTGCTTTACCACCTGACCAAGCTTGGCTGGTCTGATGTCATGCTGTTGGAACGCTCTGAACTGACATCGGGCTCCACCTGGCACGCGGCCGGGGGGTTTCACACCCTCAATGGCGACACCAATATGGCCGCACTGCAAGGGTATACCATCAAGCTCTACAAGGAACTTGAGGAAATCACCGGCATGTCCTGTGGCCTGCACCATGTGGGCGGCGTAACGCTTGCGGACACGCAGGAACGGTTTGACATGCTCAAAGCCGAGCGCGCCAAACACCGCTTTATGGGGCTTGAAACCGAAATCGTCGGGCCAGAAGACATCAAGAAAATCGCACCTGTGACCAATATCGACGGTATCATTGGTGCGCTTTATGATCCGCTGGATGGCCACCTTGACCCTTCGGGCACCACCCATGCCTATGCCAAGGCAGCGCGAATGGGCGGCGCGACCATTGCGACACACACCAAGGTGGTTGAGACCACCCAGCGCTCAGACGGCACCTGGGACATTGTCACCGACAAGGGCACCATTCACGCCGAACATGTGGTCAACGCAGCTGGTCTCTGGGCGCGTGAAGTGGGCGCGATGGCGGGAATTTACTTCCCGCTGCACCCGATGGAGCACCAGTATATTGTCACCGACGAGGTGCCCCTGATTCAAGAGATGATGTCGCAGGGCATCGAGCACCCACATGTGATGGATCCGGCCGGCGAAAGCTACCTGCGTCAGGAAGGCAAAGGCCTGTGTATTGGGTTCTACGAACAGCCCTGCCGCCCCTGGGCGGTCGATGGCACACCGTGGAACTTTGGTCACGAACTGCTGCCCGATGACTTTGATAAGATCGAAGACAGCATTGAGTTCGCCTACAAGCGTTTCCCGGCGCTCGCGGAAAGTGGCGTGAAGTCAGTGATCCACGGCCCCTTCACCTTTGCCCCGGACGGCAACCCGTTGGTCGGGCCTGTGCCGGGCGTGCAAAACTACTGGTCAGCCTGCGCGGTGATGGCCGGCTTTAGCCAAGGCGGCGGTGTGGGCCTGATGCTGGCCCAGTGGATGGTCGAAGGCGAATGCGAGCGCGACACCTCTGCCATGGATGTGGCCCGATATGGCGACTGGATCACCCCGGGCTATACCCGCCCCAAAGTGATCGAAAACTATCAAAAGCGCTTCTCAATCGCGTACCCGAACGAAGAACTTCCGGCCGCGCGTCCTTTCCGCACCACGCCGATGTTTGACATCTTTGATGGCATGGGCGCAGTTTGGGGCCACCAATATGGGCTTGAGGTCGCAAACTATTTTGCCCAAGGTGACGAGCCCCGGTTTGAAACGCCGTCCTTACGCCGCTCCAATGCGTTTGAGGCCACCGCCCGTGAAGTGAAAGCCGTGCGAGAAGCTGTGGGCATCAATGAGACCCACAACTTCGGCAAATACCGCCTGAAGGGTTCGGGCGCACGCGCGTGGCTGGACAAGATCATGGCGGGCCGCATCCCGAAACCGGGCCGTCTGTCGCTGACGCCAATGCTGTCGCCCAAAGGTCGCCTGATCGGGGATTTCACCATCTCTTGTCTGGCGGAAGACGACTTCCAGCTGACCGCCTCTTACGGCGCGCAGGCCTATCACATGCGCTGGGTCTTGCAGCATCTGGACGACGGGCTCAGCCTTGAAAATATCTCCGATCAGGTGAACGGCTTCCAGATCGCAGGCCCCAAAGCGCGCGACGTTCTGGCGGCGGTGACCCGCGATCCGGTGGATCTGAAGTTCATGGACGTGCGCCGCATGACCATTGGCATGGTCGACTGCATCGTCCA
>SPLB01000230.1 GCA_004566265.1 Paracoccaceae bacterium
CCGTCATCGCAGCCTGTCAGATGCCCCGTCTGATCGAGGAAATCGGGAATTTGCAGCTGCTCTATTCGTGGCATTTCAACGCGCGCCATACCGCAAGGTGGCGGCGACGCGACGACCCGGATCATGCCGCAATACTTGCGGCGATTAAGGATCGCGATGCCGAACGCGCCCACGCTGTCATGAAGCGCCACCTGGCCCGGCTGACATAGGCTGTTTGCAATCAGGTTTCCGGGCGATGATCCAAACCGGGTGATACGTCAGTGTCACGCCCGCATCGTTGGCAAATTGCCGGGTGTAGTCATCCAGGAAGTTCTCCAGTTGAGATCTTGTCCACGCCTTACCTGCCCGTCCGTTTACGCCGGTTTTTCTCAGGTGCACCAGAACATCGCGGGCCGAGGAAAACTGCATCGGCCGCAGACATTGCCCGGCTGTCATGATTTCCAGATCACCTCGCAAGACGGCAGCCATGTCCTCGGCGGTACGCAGGCCCGGTGCCCTGCCAGAAGTGCCAATCTGGACCAATTCCTCGTACTGTCGCGGGCCAAACCCAGAGACAGCAAGCCAACCGCCCGGCACCAGAGCGTCGGCAGCCCGGCGCAGCATGGTTGCCGGGTTTGCAAGCCACTGGATCATCGAGGCTGATGCAATCAGCTCGGGCATGTCGGGCCAGCGGATCTGTGTGGCGTCTCCCTGTAGAAATGTCGCGCCATAGGCGTCCGCAATCTGCTGAGCTTCTGGCGCAAGGTCGTTGATCTTCAGCTCTCCGTGGCGGAAATGGTTGTAAAGCTGCTGGGTTAAAAGGCCCGTGCCGCATCCTATTTCAAAGGTTGATGCAAACCGATGTGGCGCACCGCACTCACGCAGGGCCATACTCAGCCGTTCGGCCACCCAAGCCTGCTGATTGGCATGGCTTGCATAGGTATCAAAGCTTCGGCTGAAGCTACGCTGCACGCGATCGGACATCCCTGCGGTCATGTGATCCACTGCTCCCAGTTTTGCCCTGGACCAAACGGAATATGCGCGCCGGGGCATCGCCGGATGCTGTGTCCCTGGAGCTTCCACGCCCTTTCCTGTGCTTGCGTCGGAATGATTCGGTCACGCTGCGGGATCCAGATCCGATCAAATGGATGATCAGCTGCCGGGCCCCTGTCGATCACGGCGTGAAGCTCTGACCGCGCGACGTCAATGTCGATGGCTGGCACAGAGTTTGCCAGCCCTGCACGCCTGCAAAACCGGGCGAAGCTGTCGACACTCAGGTTGTTCGCCGTCGACCGGATCCTCTCGGGAGGGAGACCCTTGTCAGCATCCGCCGGTGACAGAGTGCCACTGATAGCGATACGTCGCGTAGGCCGAAAGCCGTTGCCTTTTACCCAATGACCGGCGGAGGCCACACCAAAGGAGAACCCCACCAGATCAACGCGGTCATAGTGTGACAGTGCGGGCAGCGGATCGTCCAGATCTCTGTAGTCCTGCACCAGCATCACGTCGACATCGCTTACCATACTGGCAAACGCAGCGGACCCAATGGCCCATCCCCCAAATACCAGCAACAACCGGGATGTACCCCTGCGTAACAGCCACTGATGCTGCATCACATGACCCGGGCCAATGCCACCATTGCGGCGGTGACGCTGCTTAACTCATCTGGCGAGATTACATACGGTGGCATACAATAGATGTTGTGAGCAAAGGGGCGCAACCAGACACCAGATTGCGGGGCCCTTGTATGGGCCACTGACGGATCAACCCATGCGTCCATCTCAATCACTCCAATAGCGCCCAACACCCGGACGTCGGCAACACCGGGGATATTGCGGGCGGGCTCCAACTCGTGTTGCATCTGATCGGCGATGCTGCCCACGTCGGCCTGCCAATCGCGTTGAGACAGTTGATCAAGGCTGGCCATTGCAGCGGCACAGGCCAGTGGATTTGCCATATAGGTGGGGCCATGCATCAGCACGCTGGCCGCGCTTTCGCCAATACCACGTGCGACAGTTTCAGTTGTCACAGTGGCCGCCATAGATATGTGCCCACCTGTGAGCGCTTTGCCAACGCACAGGATATCCGGAACAATTCCGGCGTGATGCATCGCGAACAATTCACCAGTGCGGCCGAAACCGGTGGCAATCTCGTCAAAGATCAACAACACCCCGTGCGCCTCACACATTTCATGCGCTTTCTTCAACCAGGTCGGATGATAAAAAAACAAGCCGCCAGCGCCCTGAACCACCGGTTCCAGAATGAGCGCGGCAATTTGGCGGCTCTTGGTGTCCAGCAACTCCTCCAAAGCGCCCAAGCCATTGAGCGTCGGATCATTTGTCCAGCCTTCGCCGAATCTGATCGGCGGACGCGGCAGAAAATTCTGGATTGGCAAAGCGCCCCTAAACAGACCATGCATGCCATTGTCGGGGTCACAGACGCTCATCGCTTTCCATGTGTCACCGTGATAGCCGCCGCGAATGGTGGCAAACTGCACCCGATCGGAATGGCCCTGGGCAACCTGGTATTGCACCGCCATCTTGAGTGCGACTTCAATTGCGACCGAGCCACTGTCGCAGTAGAAAATCCGGTTCAAATCGCCGGGCAAGAATTCGATCATTTTGCGGCCCAGATCAATGGCCGGGGCATGGGTGATCCCACCGAACATAACATGGGGCATCCGGTCCAACTGCGTCTGCATCGCACCCGTGATCGCAGGGTGGCGATGACCATGTACGGCGCACCACCAGGACGACATGGCATCAATCATCCGAACCCCGTCATCGCGTGTCAGCCAAACCCCTTCGGCTTCGCTGATCAGATGCATCGCGCCAGGGTTCAATACATTGCTATACGGGTGCCACAGGTGGCGGGCGTCAAACTCCAGCGGGGTCACAGAAAGCTCCGGATCGTTGGCATGTCGATTGCAGAAAAAGCGCGGGACAGGGTGGTTTGCGACAGATCCGCGATATGCGGCAATCGACCAAGGTGATTAACGTTGCACATCTGTGCGATCGTCTGCTCTACATCCGGTTCTGGGGGGCCAACAAAGGCAACCCCGACGACGATACAGCCCGCGTTGCGCAATGCCATCAAAGACAACGCCGTGTGATTTATCGTGCCAAGGGCGGTGCGTGCAACCACCACAACCGGTTTCTGCCAACGCACAAATACATCCAGAAAAAACGCCCCGCGCGTCAGCGGCACCATGACACCGCCTGCGCCCTCGACAACCAGCGGGCCGTCAACCTGCGGTAAAGTCAGGCGATCAAGGTCAATACGAATGCCTGCATCCTCGGCCGCCAGATGCGGCGAGACGGGCAGTTGCAACCGGTATGCCTCGGGCAGAACCCTGACCCCGGAAAGCGCAGCAATGACCTGGCTGTCGGTCCGTTCCTCCAAACCGGATTGCACGGGCTTCCAATAGCTGGCGCCCATAGCAGCGGTCAGGCCAGCGGCAAAGACAGTTTTGCCAACACCTGTATCGGTGCCGGTGACAACCAGGGCGCTCATGATCCAGTCCTTTGACATTGGGCAAGGTTTTCCATCAGGTC
>SPLB01000038.1 GCA_004566265.1 Paracoccaceae bacterium
GCAGGCGCATGACCCCAACGGCCAGCTTTAAACGCAGCCCCATTGAGTGCGCCTGAAGAAGTTCCGGTAATCGCCGCGACCTCCAAGTCGTCATCATCCAACCGCCGATCCAACACGCCCCAACTGAACAACTACCGGCTGGCGCCGGTAGGATCAGCGATGTGCTGTTCCAAATCCTGAAGTACGATGTCTTCTGTGATGGCGCCGTTGGTGGTTGAAAAATACCCCCTGCCCTAAAACCGGCACCCCCAGTCGCGCCTGCGGATCGCTGGAATTTCCCGCTGTACCCGATAAGACGAACGACCCTTCATCTTGCGCACCAGATCGGAAATGGCGAGCTTCGGCGGCACGGACACGAACATATGCACGTGATCGCTCGACAGCACCCCTCGCAAGATGTCGACCTCGTTCTCAGCACAGACCTATCGGCACATGTCGCGAACCCGCACGCGCAGCGCCCCGGTGAGCACCTTATAGCTGTATTTGGTCGATCAGACGATGTGATATCGATGAGAGAAAACGCAGTTTTTGCCGTCGTTACATTGCATGCCATTGGCCTCCAGAAAATGAGCCTTCGACCTGGCTGCGGCTCATTTTCTGGAGGCCAAGGGCATAACACGATTCTCCGCGCTAAAGCAGATCCGACTGGAAGTCGGAGGATTCGAACCAAGGAGTGGATACTGAAAGCATCATGGGCGCCACCACCTTGCAGGGCCAGATTGATCGTTTTCACCATGTCAGGGTGCCCCTATACGGGTAAGGTTTAAAGGGCGGTCCAACCACCATCAACGCTGATTGAAGTGCCTGTGATCTGCGCCGCTGCATCCGAACACAAGAAGACTACAGTGCCTCCCAGCTGCTCTACTGTTGCAAATTCTCGGCTTGGTTGGCGTTCTAACATGACCTTTTTGATCACATCCTCACGGTCCATATTGTATTTTGCCATAGTGTCAGGGATTTGTGCCTCTACCAGAGGCGTCAGAACATAGCCTGGGCACACCGCGTTACAGGTGATCGGCTCTTCCGCAGTTTCCAACGCGATCACTTTCGACATGCCAACGACGCCATGCTTTGCAGCCACATAGGCCGACTTGAACGGAGATGCCGTGAGGCCATGGGCCGACGCAACATTGATAACCCTCCCCCAACCTGCTTTGCGCATTTTTGGCAATGCAGCTGCTGTGGTGTGAAAGGCAGAGTTCATATTGATTGCAATGATCGCGTTCCATTTCTCCATTGGGAACTCGTCAATCGGCGCCACGTATTGAATGCCGGCGTTGTTCACCAAAATATCGCAGCGGCCTGCTGTTTCGATCAGCTTGCGGCATTCGTCGCTTTTGGACATGTCGGCCTTGATGTAACGCGCGGTAACGCCGAACTCTGCCGCGATCTCGGTTGCCAGTGCATGGTCTTCGTCGCGGTCCGTGAAAGAGTTCAGAACAATATCCGCACCCGCCTTTGCCAGCTGCTGCGCAATGCCGAGACCAATTCCAGAATTTGACCCAGTGATGACAGCGGTTTTTCCCGCCAGTGACCATTCAATTGCCATACAACCTCTCCCTGAAATGCACTATGAATATATTTCCATGCTGCATGTGCAAAGTCACTAGCACACACCGCATGAACCATGTAAACCACCACTCTGTGCGAAAAACGGAGCTTCTGGAAACCTCGGCCGACCGATCCTGTTTCCGAACAAAAGGTTTGCGCCTTACCATTGTCGAAAATTTAAGCCTGTAATGCCCACGCACAAAAAAACGCCGGCACAAGGCCGGCGTTCAGTCATTGAGGCAGGTTTCATACA
Organism: Paracoccaceae bacterium; assembly: GCA_004566265.1. GTDB lineage: Bacteria > Pseudomonadota > Alphaproteobacteria > Rhodobacterales > Rhodobacteraceae > Epibacterium. Next base: position 1,805 of record SPLB01000038.1, read on the forward strand.
GGCAAGAAACCTATCGAGCAGTGGTCCCTTTATAAGCAATTTCCAGCGACCATCCAAGCTAAAAGTTTGAAATCCCGGCAACGCGCAGGTAGCCTGAGTTAGCCCTGAAAATAAGGACAAGAACAGGATTTTTCTGACAGTGAGACATAGATTTTTCACCCGCCTTCGCACCGACTTGCTCCGAATCGCACTTTTGGCCTCTTCTACACTTGCAGCTTCCGAATCGTTTGCAGCGCCTCAACACGGCATAGCAATGTACGGCGAACCCGCACTTGCTGCTGATTTCGACGCCCTGCCCTACGTCAACCCCGACGCGCCCAAGGGCGGTACGGTTGTCTTTGGCAACACTGGTGGTTTCGACACACTCAATCCGTTTGTTCAAAAGGGTACCCCCCCGTGGCAGATCCGTTTCTGGGGTTATGAGGGGCTCATGGGGCGATCCTTTGACGAGCCTTTCACGCTCTACGGTCTCCTTGCTGAAACGATTGAAACCGCCGAGGACCGGTCCTGGGTTCAGTTTACTCTGCGCCCAGAGGCAAAGTTTTGGGACGGCAGCCAGGTTACCGTGGAAGATGTCATTTGGTCCTATGAAACCCTCGGAACAGACGGTAACCTTCGCTACCGCGGTTTGTGGTCTCAGATCTCCAGCATTGAGGCCGTTGACGACCGCACTGTCCGCCTGAGCTTTACTGGTGACAACCGGGAACTCGCTTTAATCGCAGGCCTTCGCCCGATCCTGAAGAAATCGCAGTGGGACGGCCGCAGTTTTGCCGAAGCCCCGTCGAACGAAGAGGTCATTGGCACGGGCCCCTACAGGGTGACAGATTTTGAATTTGGTCGGCAAGTCACCTTTATGCGCGATCCGAACTATTGGGGCAAAGACCTGCCGCTGCGCCGTGGAACCAATAATCTTGATGAGATCAAACTCGAATTCTTTGGGGACCAAACGGTTCTCTTTGAAAGTCTCAAAGCCGGAGAGCTGTCCGCCATGCGCGAATTCAACGCACATAAGTGGGACACAGCATATGACTTTGACGCCGTTCTAAACGGCAGCGCCATCAAAACAGAAATTCCAAACCAAAAGCCGTCTGGCATGACCGGGATCGCCCTGAATACCCGCCATCCCGCACTCAGCGACTGGAGGGTGCGCGAAGCACTGATCCAAGCGTTTAATTTCGAGTTCATCAATGAGACGATCACCGGCAGCCGCTTACCACGGATCACGTCCTATTTCTCGAACTCTTACCTTGCAATGGATCACAACGCTGCGAGCGGTAAGGTTCTGGAATTGCTTGAACCTTTTGCGTCGGACCTGCACGCTGGAACTCTGGAAGGCTATAACTTGCCGGTCAGTGATGGGAATGCGCGCAACCGAACGAACCTGCGCAATGCGCGCAAGCTACTCGAGGATGCAGGATGGAGTGTGAAAGACGGTGTTCTGCGCAATGCAACGGGTGATGCGCTTGAGCTGAGCCTGCTGATAAAACATGGGAACCTCGGTGAAGAGGAGGTTCAGCGTGCCGCTGAGATATATGCGCCCGCACTGGAACGGCTTGGCATCAAACTGACCGTCGATTTGGTGGACAGTGCCCAGTATCTGGAGCGCCAAAACGCGTTTGAATTTGACCTGACCTTTGTCAGACGCGCGCTGTCGCTCAGCCCAGGCACCGAGCAATACCTCTATTGGGGCACCGACTCGGCAAATACCCAAGGGTCCCGCAATTTGATGGGTGTGCAAAGCCCTGCGGTGGACGCCATGATCGACGCGATGCTGTCCGCCCGCACGAAAGAAGACTTTATTGCAGCCACCAAGGCGTTGGACCGCGTCCTCACTGCGGGACGCTATGTTATCCCCATTTGGCATTACTCCAAAAGCAGGATCCTGCATGATGCAAGCCTGCGCTATCCAAACCGTCTCCCGATCTATGGCGATGGCTACTACTTTATGCCCGAGGTCTGGTGGTACCAACGGCCATAAGAAACCCTGTAAGAGCAGCCCTTCCGAGGGCTGCTTCTTTTATGAACGACACCCTGCAGGCCCATAAGGTGCGCCTCTTTCGCTCACCGGCCTGCCCCACACAAGAGGCGACGCTTTTGTCACAAAACCCGGGCCCGAGCGCGCCAGTTGACGGTCTGCATCGAGGATCTCTTGCGCAATTTCATGAATGCATTCCAAAGCCCTAAGGGGGCATATCTCATTCTATTTTGATGCGAAAATCGTTGTTCTTTTGAGGCGCATTTAATCCCTCCGAACCAAGTATGCGCCTGCGTGGGGTCTTGCGAAACGCAATGGCACGACAGACCAGACCGTCTGAAACTGGCGCAAGCGTGACAGCGTTTAGGATCACAGCCATACGCCGCATCGGCTTCAAAGCCTATGAGACGCGCGAAGCCAAATCGACGTGACGTACCTGTCGCAAATGCAGGTGAAGAAACAGCCTCACTACCTGTCACATCCCGGAAGGTAGTATGGCTGCTGCTTGGACAGCTCCGGCTTGAGTTTGTCCAATTCTTTCATGGCCGACATCGGCGTTTTGCTTCCTAGCGCGCTTTGCGGAAGCTGCTGGTTATTACGCCATAATTAGCGGTGCAGCGTTGTCTCCAACTCCTCTCCAGACCGGAAGTGATGGCTTTGCACTACTTCCGTGATGCAGCCATTGAACCGCGCAACCATCCCGACGGCGTGGTGCGATTTCGGGGCGTCAGCGGGTTTTCGATCGAGAGCGGGGCTCAAAGCCAATCGAACGCGTGGCGATCCGTGGCGGCGGGTTTGCGAAGACCAAAGAGCCGGTCGGTGAACTCTTTTCCATTATCGATCAAAATCATGGGGATGCGCAAAATGCAGGCGCGTTATAGATAACGTAGGAGACGCCGCGCGTTGGCGGTGGTTTTGGTGTTGAGAATGCGCACGAACACCCAACGCGTGGCCCGGTCGATGGCCACGAAAAGGTAACGGAGTTACGTCTTATCCGCCATCTGAGGCAAGTATTTCAAATCGATACGCGGTTAATTCAGTTCACCGGGTTCGAATGGCTTGTGTTTTGGTTTCGGC
>SPLB01000231.1 GCA_004566265.1 Paracoccaceae bacterium
AAATCCTTGTACCGCCTCGGGTCCGGCTTCTTTGTAAGCGCCCCGCATCCGGGCGCGCTGGGCGTCGGACAGACGGGCTTCCAGCTCTTGGCCGCGCGGCGTCAGGGTCAGGTTTCGCTCGCGTTTGTCCAGCGTGCCAACTCGACTTTCGACCAGCCCATCTTCGACCAAAGCCCGCAGAACGCGATTGAGAGACTGTTTGGAGACCGCCAAAATGCCCAGCAGATTGTTCACGGTGGTGCCGGGGACGCGTGCAATAAAATGTAGCGCCCGGTGGTGCGCCCGCCCATAGGCCAGCTCCGACAGAATGCGGTCCGGGTCCGCCGTAAAGCCGCGATACGCAAAGAACATGGCCTCAATACCCTGCCGCAACTGCTCATCCGTCAGAAACAGCAGGCTTTCGCTGCCAAAGCCGGGGCTGTAGGTCGGTCCGCTTCGCACGTTAGACATAGTGCCTCTCCAATTTATTTTGCATGGCATTTTATGTCAGCGTTGTTGACATTCCAAGGCCTAAGATGTACGGAGACGCGACTTTGACGCAATGAAATGGCTCGCTTTCTGTTGTTTGCGCAACAACCGGAAAATGCGGGTCGGCAAGGGAGCTTTAACATGGCGGCATATGATGATCGCGACGGTGTGATCTGGATGGATGGCGAATTGGTGAACTGGCGCGATGCCAAGGTTCACGTCCTGTCCCATGCGATGCACTACGCCTCTTCCGTGTTTGAAGGCGAGCGCGCCTATAACGGCAAGATCTTCAAGAGCTACGAGCATTCCGAGCGCCTGATCGCTTCGGCGGAAGCGCTGGATATGCCGATGCCTTATACAGTTGACGAGATCGAGGCGGCAAAAGAAGAGACTCTCAAAGCTTCTGGTCTGTCGGATGCCTATGTCCGCGCGGTGGTCTGGCGTGGGTCTGGTGACGATATGGGCGTGGCGTCCGCCAAGAACCCAGTCCGCATGGCGATCGCAATCTGGGGGTGGGGGGCCTACTATGGCGACGCAAAGATGCAAGGTGCCAAGCTCGACATCGCGGAATACAAGCGCCCAAGCCCGGAAACCATTCCTGTCCACGCAAAGGCGGCTGGCCTTTACATGATCTGCACCATCTCCAAGCACAAAGCCGAAGCTAAAGGCTGTTCTGATGCGCTTTTCCTAGATTGGCGCGGCTACGTAGCCGAAGCCACCGGCGCCAACATTTTCTTTGTGAAAGACGGTCAGGTTCACACGCCGCTGGCAGATTGCTTCCTAAATGGTATCACCCGTCAGACCGTGATCCAGATGCTGAAAGACAAGGGCATCACCGTGCACGAGCGCCGCATTCAGCCCGAAGAAATGGAAGGTTTTGAGCAGTGCTGGCTGACCGGCACAGCCGCCGAGATCACGCCGGTTGGCGAAATTGGTCCTTACACGTTTGAGGTGGGCGATATGACCCGTCAAATCGCTGCGGATTACGAGGCGCTGGTGCGCAGTTAAGCTGCGCCCTGAATGGAAAATGTGAAAGCGCGGCTCAAAAAGTCCGCGCTTTTTCTTTTGCTTGGAGATGGGTCCGAGCGTGAGGAAGCCCCCTGCTCTTTCCAATTGCAGATCAGGCGATTTCTGTTGTGACGTCCACATTGCCGCGGACAGAATTAGAATAGGGGCAGACCTTATGAGCTTCCTCCGTCAGACGCTCTGCCTCGGTAACTGCGACGCCTGGCAGAGACACTTTCAGGTGCACAGTTAAGCCAAAGCCACCTGCCTCGCGCGGGCCGATACCCACTGCGGTTTCAACTTCCACCTCGGCCGGTACCTTCGGCAGGGATGAATCCTGTGACGCTACAAATTGCATTGCGCCGATGTAGCAGGCGGAATAGCCGGCCGCAAAAAGCTGTTCGGGGTTATAGCCTTTGCCGTCGCCGCCCATTTCTGTGGGAACAGCCAGGTCCAAGGTAAAGTCGGTGCCAGTAACTTTGGCTTTGCCATTGCGGCCACCGGTTGCGGAGCCATGTGCGGTGTAGACGGGGGATACAGTCATTTTTGCCTCAAATCCAATCGAATGCGATTTAATCGTGCGCGATTGATATGAGGCACGAGGACGTGAGTCAACGGTCTTGCGATTAGATCGTGCGCGCCCTAAAGGTCCGTAATGGATTTTAAGATGTCGCTCGACGATCACCTTTGCTTTGCTATCTACTCCGCACATCATGCGATTGTGCGGATGTATCGGCCCTTGCTAGACCCGATGGGGGTCACTTACCCGCAATATTTGGTGCTTTTGGCGCTTTGGGAGCAGGATGGCCGACGGGTGCGTGAGTTGGGCGCAGATCTTTTTCTAGACAGCAATACACTAACACCACTTTTGAAACGTATGCAGGCCGTTGGTCTGGTGGCGCGCAGACGAAATCCGGAAGATGAACGCTCTGTGCTGATTTTTCTGACCGAGAAAGGCAAAGCGCTCAAGGCGCAGGCCGAAGGGATGTCGCCCTGTGTGGCTGAGGCGATGGGCGATGACATGCAGGAACTCGCAGAGTTGCGCGACCGGTTGCACCGGCTCCGCGCGCGCTTGGATGGGGTCACGCAGAAGGGGTGATTACCCGCCTTTGGGGTCCATCAAAGGCTTTGCCTTGCCGCGCACGACACCCAAACGACGTTCGCGCAGGATGACGATCACGTTCGCCGCTATCACCACTGCAGCACCCAAAAGCATGACCACTGTCGGAAGTTCTGCAAACCAGACATAACCGATTACGACGGCAAACAGCATGGAGGCATAGTCATATGGCGCAAGCAGCGATGC
>SPLB01000007.1 GCA_004566265.1 Paracoccaceae bacterium
TAAGGGCGTGGCAGAAACCATCAGGAACCCTTTGCCATAGGCCGCCTTTTCATAAGATGCAAACTCGTCAGGTGTCACGAAACGGTCCACAGCGTGGTGTTTTGGCGTCGGCTGAAGATACTGACCAATGGTCAGGAAATCGACATCGGCAGCACGCATATCATCCATAACCTGTTTCACGGCCACCTCGTTTTCACCCAAGCCGACCATTATCCCGGATTTGGTAAAGATCGACGGGTCTTGTTCCTTCACCCGCTGCAGCAAGCGCAGGGAATGGAAATAACGGGCACCTGCCCGCACTTCCGGGTAGAGGCCAGGTACCGTCTCAAGATTATGGTTAAAAACATCCGGCTTGGCTTCAATGACGACGTCAAGTGCATCCGGCGTGGCTTTCAAGAAATCCGGGGTCAGGATTTCGATCGTGGTTTTGGGGCTGCGGTGGCGCACAGCGCGAATGGTCTGCGCGAAATGGTTTGCGCCACCGTCTTTGATGTCATCGCGGTCTACGGATGTGATCACAACGTGGTTCAGGCCCAATTTTTCAACCGCATGAGCCACGCGGCCCGGTTCAAACACATCCAATGCCTCTGGCGGTTTGCCGGTTGCAATATTACAGAAAGAGCACGCGCGCGTGCAGACCTCGCCCATGATCATCATGGTGGCATGACCCTGGCTCCAGCATTCTCCCACATTCGGGCAGCCCGCTTCTTCGCAGACCGTCACAAGGTTGTTCTCTCGCATGATCTTGTGTGTTTCGGCGTAACCGGCCCCACCGGGGGCTTTTACACGGATCCAAGAGGGTTTTTTTGGCTGGGCATTGTCGGGACGATGCGCCTTTTCCGGGTGGCGCTGCTCTGGGATCTTCAGATCTCGCACGGGACGGTCCTTCGCTTTTTTGCACTTCACGGCTGGGCAGAGTTTAACAGCCTGACGAAGCGGCCACCAGAGCAATTCTGGCCTTTTTGTCGCGCACTCAGTCCCAGCCGTCGCAATCATCCGATCATTCGAGAAACTGCAGGCTGTTCATCGTAGTGGGCCTGAAGCTGTTCAAGTGCGATCCGCAGCACGACTTTACCAGAACGGGCGGACCAGCCGAGGTCCTTTTCCGCTGACTCCAGCCCTTCCAAATGACAACAACAGCGCATCGCAATATCACTCAGCCCCGGCCCCAAAACCATCATGGCCGCATTGACCCGCTCTAACGCACGTCGTGACATTTCCTGTCCACCCATTTTGGGCGCGGTGCCGGGTTCCCGAAAATGGTCCACCTCGCGGTGCAGATGCTCACCAATCTGCGCCAGTTCATAGTCTTCGCGCAAACGTTCCCCGGCGCTGACCATAGCCGCAGTCAAAAAAGGGTCGCCCAGGCGGTTGGTAAAGCGCGACAGGATCTGCAGGGGTGTTTCCGGAACCCCGTAGCGGGCGCGGCGGGCACGGACACGGTTCAGATCCCGTTTTTCACCCTGCGATGCGCGCAGCTGGGCCACCCCCAACACAGCGCTTATCGCAGTTTGCGTCACACCTTCATTGCGGACACGCGCCAGCTGTTCACGCTCTGCCGCAAGCTTGGCCAGGGCCAGACGCCCTTCAGGGGTGATCCGATATTTGTGGACCTGCCCTGTGGCTGTTCCGGAAATCGTACCCTCAATCGCCAAAATTTGCGCCAAACTGAGGTCTACGGAAATCTGATCGCGGTTTGTATCCGCCGCGTCGCCACGAAGAACCGCGCCTTTGGAAAATCCGGCGCCTGCAATTAATACTGCCTGAGGTTGATATAAAATCGTTAATAGCTGTTCTTTATTCCTTGCTAAATCCGCCTGATCCTCAAATTCTCCATCGGGCTGACCTGAAGATTTCTTGTCGCCAAATCCAGCGACAAGCCCGCGCAGAGCCCGATCAATCAGAAAATCATCACGCCACTCTTCGACACGGCGAATTTGCCGCATGACCGTAGAAGGATGGCAATTGGCCTGCTTTACCAATTGCCGAAGCGAAATACTGCTTTCTGTATGTTTCAGATATCTAACAACATCTTCCGGAACCCAAGTCGGAAGACACGGCGCAATCGCGTCGGACATGCAGAGCCTCCTGTGTTTTTCGCAACAGTTCGCCCCCGTATGTGAGGCGGTTTCCTGAACCGAACTGCGAAGATCCCCAAAAATTTATTCACCATTTATCAACAACAGTAAAAACCACCGCGCGCAGCATACCCCGCAGACGCAACACCCTCTTGGGTTGTTTTACTATGTTTCGAATTCGAAGTTTTAGGAGACACCGGCAATGGAAGATCTGCGCACCCAACTCAACACCTTGGCCCGCCCTCGCCTTTTGGCCCGTGCAGCACGGGACGGCATTGGGCACTACGCGCGCAAACGCGATTTGCCGCGGGTCTTGGCGCCGCTCCCGGATGCGGCGCGCCTCAGCACAGGCGAGATTTTGGTAAAACTACTAGACCGGGAACGCCAGCAGGAGCGTGCCCGCCGCGCGCGGCAGCCCAGCTATTCGCTGGTCCGCCATCTGGAGACACTGATTGCGATTGCCGCCGAGGGGCAAGTGTTTCTTGCCCACCCGCCGACGGAACCCTCAAGACACGACAAAACAGGGCGTTCACAAAAAGGAACGCCCGAGGAAAGTGTTTCGATATCAGATCTCTATCAGAGGAAGCTATCCGGCATGGATTCTTTTCTTTTCGCCACATAAGCGGAGAGCGCTTCGCGGATCGCCGGGTCCATAGCAGGCTTTTGATACGCGGCCAGCAAGGTCTCGACCCGGTTCGACGCCAGTTGACGTGTATCGCGCCCGCCGTCTTCCTCCCAGGCCTCAAATGGCTTGTAGTCCAAGAGCTCGGATTTCCAGAACGCCGATTTAAAATGCGCCTGAGTGTGAGCGCAGCCCAGATAGTGCCCCCCCGGGCCCACTTCGCGGATCGCATCCATGGCTTGGGCGGTTTCATCCACCGCGATGCCTTTGGCAAGACCGTGCAGAGCCCCCAGTTGATCCGCGTCCATGACGAATTTTTCGAAATCAGCAACAAGACCTCCTTCGAGCCAGCCGCAGGCATGTAGCATGAAATTAACGCCCGATATCAGCCCCATATAGAGCGAATTTGCGGTCTCGTATGCGGCCTGCGCATCCGGCAGCTTGGATCCACAGAACGATCCCGCAGAACGGAAGGGCACACCGAGGCGTCGGGCCAGCTGACCTGCACCATAGGTCACCATCGACGCCTCGGGCGTACCAAAGGTCGGCGCACCGGAGTTCATATCAATCGAGGACACAAACGCACCAAAGATAACCGGCGCCCCCGGACGAACCAGCTGGCTATAGGCGATACCGGCCAGACCTTCGGCCAGAACCTGTGTCAGCGTGCCCGCAACGGACACCGGCGCCATTGCCCCCCCGACGATAAACGGAGAGATTATGCAGGCCTGGTTGTTCTTTGCATAAACTTCCAGCGCCCCCATCATCACGTCATCGAAAGTCATCGGCGAGTTGATATTGGTGAGCGAGGTCATCACGGTGTTGTTCTGCACGAACTCTTCGCCGAACAGAACGCCACACATATCGACAGAATCTTGCGCGCGGCCAGGGGCGGTGACAGAGCCCATGAAAGGCTTATCCGACAGCTCCATATGCGCAAGCAGCATGTCAAAGTGACGCTTGTTCACCGGCACATCGGTGGGTTCGCACAGGGTGCCGCCAGAGTGGTGCAGCCATTTGGACATATAAGCCAGCTTCACAAACTTCTGGAAATCCTCGAGCGTCCCATA
>SPLB01000232.1 GCA_004566265.1 Paracoccaceae bacterium
CAACGGCCAGAAGGAACAGGACAAACAGTCCAATTGCAGCACGGTTCATCAGTTGTTGCCCCCCGTGTTGGTCTTGCGCAGCTCGTTCAGCGGCAGGTAAGGCACGACACCTTGGCCATTGCCGCCTGGCTCATCCAGGATGATCTTGTCAACTCGGGAGAACACGTCTTCCATGGTTTCAATATAAAGACGCTTCCGGGTCACTTCCGGCGCTTTCTCATATTCTTCAAGAACCGAGGTAAAGCGTGCTGCCTCACCCGAGGCTTGGTTCACGACCTGCGCCCGATATGCTTCGGCTTCTTCCAGCGTTTGGGCCGACTGACCCCGTGCAGCCGCCAATTTGCGGTTTGCGTAAGCGTCTGCCTGCTTTTCCAGACGGTCCCGTTCCTGACCTGCGGACTGAACCTCGCGGAAGGCGTCTTTTACAGGTTCGGGCGGATCAGCCCCATCAAAGTTCACACGGACAATATTTACGCCACTGTCGTAGCTATCAAGCGTCGCCTGAATGAGTTCCTGTAGGCGATCCCGGATCACACCACGGTCGCGGTTCAGAATCGGCGCCAGTTCGGACTGGGCGATGATCTCGCGCATCGCGGATTCCGACACCGCATTGATTGTGGACTGCGGATCTGCAAGGTTAAACAAGTACCTTGCCGGGTCAGCGATGTTCCAGACCACTTGGAAATCAACATCAATAATGTTCTCATCCCCGGTCAGCATCAGACCCGCGGTGGCACCAGACGACCCCGTACCGATGTTTTCAGTCTGCTCGACCCGCACAGGGATAACCTCGCGCGTGACCAGCGGCCAAGGTGCGAAGTTCAAACCCGGCTCACCGGTTTTCCAATATTCACCCAGGAATAATTCGACCGATTTTTCTTCAGGCTTTACTGTGTAAAAGCTGGAAAACGCCCAGAGGCCTGCCGCGACAAGCGCGCCCAAGGCCAGCGTACCGCCGGTGATCTGCGGACCGCTCGGCGAGCCGCCACCTGTGCCGCGACCACCGCCTTGGCCGCCGCGACCGCCCATAAGCACACGCAGCTGTTCCTGGCCTTTTTTCACCAGCTCATCGATTTCTGGGATTTGTTGATCGTCGGGACGACGACCGCCGCCTCCGTCGCCATTATTGCCCCGGTTTCCTCCACCGCCTGAAGAGCCGCCGCCCCCCCAGGGGCCACCGTTATTGCCAGCCATTACACTCCTATCCATCCTCTCCCCCGTCGCGGGGGTCATTGAACCATCTTGTCTAACCTGTGGTCGCCCTCCGCAAATTCAAGCGGCGCGTAGCCTTTATGTCGTTGTTTTTGCGTCTGCTCAGGTCGAGCGGACGGGTGTTTTCAGTGTCACCAATTCTTCCGACATTGTCGGGTGAACCGCAACCGTGCGATCAAAGTCCTCTTTGGTTGCACCCATCTTTACCGCGATGCCTGCCAGTTGAATCATCTCGCCCGCGCCGGGCGCCACAATATGGCAGCCCAGGACTGTGCGGGTTGCCTTGGAAACCACGAGTTTCATCAACACCTTCTGCGCGCGTCCAGCAAAGGACTGCTGCATCGGTTTGAAGGATGTCGCGTAGACCTCGATCGCGCCCTGTGCCGCTGCGTCTTCTTCTGACAGACCAACGGTGCCCATTTCCGGCTGGGTGAAGATCGCGGTCGGGATCAGATCATGATCCGGGCTTGTGGGGGTACCATTGAACACGGTTTCCACGAAGGCCATGCCCTCGCGGATCGCAACCGGGGTCAAGTTTACGCGGTCGGTGACATCGCCGATTGCATAGACCGAAGGCACGCCGGTTTGCGAGTATTGGTTCACGACGATTGCCCCATTACGGCCACGTTCAATGCCCAGCTCCTCTAGGCCCAAGTTGTCTGCCTTGGGCGCGCGGCCGGTGGCATACATGACCTTTTCAAACAGCGATTCGATCCCATTGGTGTCAGTGACGCGGATCTTGTCGCCGTCCTGTACCATGGAGACCACATTGGTCTTGACCTGCAAATCGACACCGGCTTCGCGCATGCCCTCTGCCACCATATTGCGGGCCTCCATGTCAAAGCCGCGCAGGATCTGTTCACCACGATAGAACTGCGTGGTTCTGACGCCAAGGCCATTTAGGATGCAAGCAAATTCCGACGCAATGTAGCCACCACCAACGATCAGGATGTTTTCCGGCAGCTTGTCCAGATGGAAAATCTCGTTCGAGGTGATTGCCAGATGTCCGCCTGGAACATCCGGGATCGACGGCCAGCCGCCGGTTGCGATCAGAATGTGTTTGGCGGTTTTCTTGGTGCCGTCGGACAGCTCCACGGTGTGCGGATCGGCAAGTGTGCCGCGCGCATCGAAGGTGTCAACGCCGCTGTTCTTCAGGATATTGCGGTAGATGCCTTCCAAACGGTCCAGCTCGGCGTGCAGCTTGCCTTTGAAATGGTCCCAGCTGAAGCCGTTTTCCGTAATGTCCCAGCCATAGGCGCGACCGTCTTCAATCATGCCAGAGTATTCTGAGGCAAAAACCATGAGCTTTTTAGGGACACAGCCCCGGATGACACAGGTCCCGCCATATCGGTCCTCTTCGGCAAGCGCGACCTTAGCCCCGCCCGCTGCTGCGACCCGCGCAGCCCGAACACCGCCGGAGCCGCCGCCGATGACAAAAAGATCGTAGTCAAAGCTCATATCGCTCGCCTTTTCCTATCTTGTTCTTCTGTGGAGCCCCAATGAGCGCTCCCCTGTCTTTCACCGGGGTATCCCATAGTGCGCATGCAAATGCCATAGGCGCA
>SPLB01000233.1 GCA_004566265.1 Paracoccaceae bacterium
ATCTCGGCGGTGATGTCTTCAAACAGGAACGCAATGGCCCCATCGGGATGCGGACGGCCAGAAACAGAATAGACCGAACCAGACGGGAGAGACCAGGTTTCCTGATACCGCCCTTCAGAAGCGGCCTCCAGAAGATCGTCCATCTGGTGGCGCCAGCTCGAGTAATTTTTCGGTTCCGGCAGCATGCGCTGATCCCGAAGGCGATCGAAGAACGTCATCATGCTGGGACGAGAGCTGAGAAAGCTTGCAGGCAGCGCGGTCAGGTCAATCAGCACCGGGTTAAACAGCACCAACTGACGATTGCGATCAAAAATAGCGAGTCCGATAGACAATTGAGCGAAGGTTTTGGCGAGCGTTTGAACAAAATTGCGCTGGGCAATCTCTGCGTCGACAACGGCATTCACGTCCATGGCGTGGCACAGCCAACCGGCCTCGGTTTCGGTAGCAGAAACATTATACCAGAGCTTTTTGTCGGTATCTGGCAGCACAATCGGGGTGCGTTCAGCTTTGCCGCTGCTCATCGGAGCGTCCAGATCCGGAAAGAGCGGCACAGAGACAGTGCTGTTGCGGCCGCGGATTTTCTGGTTGAGCCGATCGTAGGCCAGATTGGTCCAGGTCACGCACGAATCTTCGGATTGAAGCCACACGGGGTAGGGTGCTTGATGAACGGCCGCGCGCAGGGTGGTTAGTTCTTGATTGACCGCGGCATGTTCTTCCTCTGCTTCGGAACGGCGCAGTTGGACGCGTGTAATGCCGTCAATCCATTCGCAATGGGCCTCGCGGTTGTCCGCATCATCGGTGCCGGCAACGGTGAGGTGGCCGACATCTTTGATGAAGCCCGGCGACTGTGGCAGGCCGGGATAGCTGCGCAGCAGTCTGTCGCGCAACGTGGCCCAGTTGGCCTGGTCAACCGGGTCGCCCAAAAACCGCCGTGCGCCAGTGGACCATCCAATTAGGGTCTGATCGTCGAACAAAAACACTGCATCGGTGCGGCCATCTGTGACCAGCAGTTCCTGTTCGGGGCCGCGATTGCGGGGCTGTGGGGAGAGAAACCACACCGCAATTGCAGCACTGACAAAACAAAGGCTTGCCAATATGAACCATTCCATCGACAAATTTCCCAGCATTTTGCGCCTCACTTGGTCTGTCTTGGGCCATATTTCGCCACAAAGGTTAAATCATACTTAATTGGTTTCTGGAAAGTGAATCCTCAGATCTGAATAGGTCTATTTTCACCTCTTGGCACAGGGGTTTCTCCGGTTTCGGCATCCACTTTTGCACGCGGCCACTTAACCAGAACCACCGCCCCGGATTGCTCTGATCGGAGATCTCTGGTTACCAGATCCTGCCCTGAATCTTTTGCATTTGCAAAACTCAACTTCGCGCCACTGCGTTCAAGCAGCGTTTTGGCTATAAAAAGACCGAGTCCCATGCCGTCATAGCCGGGGCGTTCGCTGCGCTCAATTTCTGACGGGCGGCGACGCATGAATGGATCACCAAGCCGTCCACTAATTTGGCTGGAAAACCCTGCTCCGTCATCACTGATTCGAATCCAGATGTGATCCTTGTTCCAGTGGATTTCGACCCAGACATTGCCGCGCGCAAAATCAACGGCGTTCTGGATTAGATTGCGCAGGCCGTGAATGATTTCAGGTTTACGCAGGATGCTTGGCTGTTCGCCAAGCTTTCCGTCCATGGGATGTTCCGAGATATGGATCAGTTTGCCACGATCCATATGCGGTTCCGCGGCTTCATCAATCAATGCGGACGCCGGGGTCTGGCGCATATGAAGGTCATCCTTGCCGATTCGTCCCATGGACCGCAGAATGTCGCGGCAGCGGTCCGCCTGATCGCGTATCAGGTTTGCGTCTGCGCGCAAATCCGGATGGTCTTCCAATTCGTCAATAAGCTCTGCGCTGGTCAGTTTGATGGTGGCAAGCGGTGTGCCCAGCTCGTGCGCAGCGGCCGCAACGACCCCACCCAGATCGGTGAGCTTTTGTTCGCGCGCGAGCGCCATTTGGGTGGCAACAAGCGCGTCGGACATAGAGCGGATCTCGGCATTGATCCGATAGGAATACACACCAATAAACAGAATGGCGATGACAATAGCCGCCCAGTTTCCAAAGAGAAACAGATCCGGCATGGCAACAACGAGACCTGTCGCAGTCATCAGCGGCAAGTGATACGGCATAAGCAGTGTGACAAGGAGAATGGCAAGCGTGCCAATCACTGTGGTTGACCAAAGCCCCATAACAGAGGCTGAAATTGTCACCGGCCCCAGAAGAAGTAGGGCAAAGGGATTATTTAAGCCTCCTGTCATGAACAACAGGAATGCCAGTTGCAACAGGTCAAAGACCAACATCAGGTGGATTTGCGGTCCACTCAGGCGTTTGTTCATGGGGAAAATGAACAGCGCGATAATGTTGCTCAGGGCAGAAACGCCAATTGCCAGATAGCAGGGCAACGCGTGGATTTGCAGATCAAAGATGCTTTGTGCAGCCCAGAGGGCAGACAGTTGTCCAAAAATCGCTGCCCAACGTAGCAGAATCTGCGTACGAAGCCTTATCCAATGGCTACGTTCCTGTCCATGCAACAGCCCATCCATTGGGCCGGGGCTGTTTTGGGTCATGTGACATTCACTCCCATTGAAACTCGCGCGCACATTGTTAGGTCTGGCGGTGAGACGACACAAGCCGCTGCACAGCACGGATGAGTGCACCACCCTGGAGGAGTCTGTCATGAAATCAACCCTTGCCATCTTTGCCACCGTCGGCGTGATCGCCGTGCTGGGCGGGACGTGGTACGCGACCCAACGCGACGCAGACCGCTTTGCTGAATGCCGCGCAAGTGCTGTGGCGGGGGGCTCAGGTGCAATTGGCGGGCCGTTTGAATTGGTGAATGCCAAGGGCGAAACCGTCACCGACACGGATGTCATCACGGAACCGTCGCTGCTCTATTTCGGTTTTACCTTCTGTCCGGATGTCTGTCCGCTGGACACCAGTCGCAATGCGGAAGCCGTCGACCTGCTGACTGAACGTGGTTACAGCGCGACACCTGTTTTCATCTCGATTGACCCTGAGCGCGACACGCCCGAGGTGGTGGGCGATTACGCGTATAACCTGCATGAAAAGATGATTGGTCTTACCGGGTCCCCTGAACAGGTCAAGGCGGCAAGTCAGGCGTATCGCACTTATTACAAAAAACAGGACAGCGAAGATCAGGACTATTACCTGGTCGATCACACCACGATGACCTACCTCGTTTTGCCCGAACATGGCTTTGTTGAGTTCTTCCGTCGGGATGTCACGCCGACCGAAATGGCAGAGGCTGTGGCCTGTTTCGCGGATAGAATCTGAGAAGTGTCGCATGCGCGGGCATTTGACCTTGGCGCTTTTCCGACGATATATCGTGTCAGCACGCTAATTTTGCAGTCTAAAGGACATGGTCATGGCAGATGCCGATCTCCACGAACTGGGCGAAGACCGGTCGCTTCTTTTGGTTGACGACGACGAACCCTTTTTGCGCCGCCTGGCTAAGGCCATGGAGAAGCGCGGTTTCGACGTTGAAACCGCCGGATCTGTCGCGGAGGGTCAGGCGATTGCGACGGCCCGCCCGCCCTCCTATGCTGTGGTTGATTTGCGCCTAGAGGACGGAAATGGGCTGGATGTGGTCGAGGTCCTGCGGGAAAACCGTCCCGACAGCCGCGTTGTTGTTCTTACAGGCTATGGCGCGATTGCCACGGCTGTGGCTGCGGTAAAGATCGGGGCAACAGATTACCTGTCCAAACCGGCTGACGCGACAGATATTATGAACGCGCTTCTGGCCAATGGGGACGAACTGCCACCGCCGCCAGAGAACCCGATGAGCGCAGATCGGGTGCGTTGGGAGCATATCCAGCGCATTTATGAGCTTTGTGATCGCAATGTGTCCGAGACGGCGCGTCGCTTGAACATGCATCGCCGCACATTACAGCGTATTCTCGCAAAACGCAGCCCGAAATAGCTTCTATAGCTGCTTCAAGAGCGCTTCGTGACGGACGACGAAGTCCCGGCGCACCTCGACCGGGGGGCGCAGATGAATGTCGAGCCCCTTGATCAGCTCTGAATCGGGGCGGCCAAAGAACTTGGTGGCTTCGCCTTCGGAAAACCCCGCAATCTGCACGGCTTCCATCCAGGCCGAGATATTGTCAGCCCGTTTGATCTGCGCTTTGATCGTTTTTGGCAGGATCGCAGGCAGGCCAAACCGCAAATGGATCGCCGCTATGAGTTTTTGGTCCAACTCTCCATAACCCGGCCCAACAGCGGCTTTGACCGGTGAAATCATATCCCCGATCACATATTCCGGCGCATCATGCAGAAGTGCGGCCAGCTGCCATTTTACAGGTGCCTTGGGGTGTTTCCGGGTGAAAAGTTCCTCAACCAGCAGCGAATGCTCCGCCACGGAGTAGGCAAAATCGCCCCGAGTTTGTCCATTCCAGCGCGCCACAAAGGCAAGACCATGGGCAATATCTTCAATTTCAATGTCAACAGGGGTCGGGTCCAGAAGGTCCAGTCTGCGACCTGACAACATACGCTGCCAGGCACGAGGCGTTTTAGGGGGCATAGAATCGTCCGTCGTTACAAATGCCGGTTCAGGGTTAGCAATCTACCCGTTCGTGGCTGGTCCTATACGAAGGATCACGGCGATGCACGGTCTATTGAGGCTCATGTGTCTTGACGTTGTGCGGATCACCTACATCTCCTTTTATGTGGCACAGTTCACTGAAGGGGCGTAGTCCCCAAGTTCGGACCGCTCCTTTCGGGATCTCAACAGACCGGAAAGGAAAGAACGATGTTTAAACGTCTTTTTGCAGTAGCTCTTGTATTCGGCATGGCGTCTATCGCGCCGCCCGCCTTTGCGAATGGTTGCGCTTTGCGCAAAGTCATAACAGACCGGTTGAGCGAGAAATACAACGAGGCGCTGAGCTCAGCAGGCCTGCAAACCGGACATCAAACTGGCACAATGTTGGAAATCTGGACGTCCAATGAAACCGGGACGTTTACGGTGTTGGTTACCCATCCCACCGGTGTCAGCTGTGTGGTTGCAACCGGTGAGGACTATTTTAACGCTGTTCCAGCGGTGGTTCCGCCCGGTATTCCGGGCTGATTGTGCGGATGCCGTTGTAGAGTGGAAATAAGTGTCCCAGAACAAACACGAATTGAATTCTCTGCCGTGAAGTTCGTTGCTTGGTAACCACACCGGTGATAGGCCGGTCCGCAAGTGCATCTTGCAACCGGAACGGAGAAAAATATGCCCGGTGACTATATCGTCAAGGACATCTCGCTGGCGGCCTTTGGTCGTAAGGAACTCGACATTGCCGAAACAGAAATGCCAGGCCTGATGGCGCTGCGTGCGGAGTATGGTGAAGAAAAGCCGCTCAAAGGCGCGCGGATTGTCGGCTCCTTGCACATGACAATCCAAACAGCCGTCCTGATTGAGACCCTTGTGGCCCTGGGCGCCGATGTGCGCTGGGCGTCCTGCAACGTCTTCTCGACCCAGGACCACGCGGCGGCGGCTATTGCCGCGGGTGATATCCCGGTCTTTGCAATCAAAGGCCAGTCGCTGGAGGAACATTGGGATTATCTCGACAAATCCTTCATGTTCCCAGAAGGCCCGAACATGATCCTTGATGACGGGGGTGACGCCACCCTTTACGTTCTGCTGGGTGCCCGTGCTGAAGCGGGTGAAGACATTATCCCCGTCCCCCAGTCCGAGGAAGAAGAAGTCATCAAGGCGCAGATCAAAAAGCGCATGGAGGCCTCGCCCGGTTGGTTCACCAAAACCCGTGACGTAATCATGGGTGTGTCCGAAGAAACCACCACCGGCGTGCACCGTCTGTATGAACTGCAAAAGAATGGCCAGCTGCCCTTCCCGGCGATCAAC
>SPLB01000234.1 GCA_004566265.1 Paracoccaceae bacterium
CGAGAGCGAACCGCGCTGCTTCAGTGCCGTGTTGTACGAAGGCCAGTTCCTGGTCTTGTACGTCGTAAGGGACCAAGTGCTCATGCAAGCCAGCTACCATGCTGGATTCAACAAGCGAATCCCTCACAGCATTTGTGCAACAAAGCCCCGGCCATGCATTGAGTTTCAATTTGGAGCATTCAAGTGGCGCTGCTCACGGTCACTGCAGAAAAGACCTGCAACACCGCGCCCAAGCTATCGACCGCTATTGCATAACACCGTCCTTTCGTGGTTTAAAAACAGCTTAAATTCCCGTCAGTTGGTCTTGCATCATGCGTACGCTTCCATTTGCCCTTCTCGCCCTGCCCCTCTTTGCTGCCTGTGCGTCGCCCTATGCCCGGTGTGTCGAGGAATACAGCGGTGATTATCTGCGGCTTAACGCGCAGATTGCGACCACCCAAGGCAATATCGACCGCGGCTATGCGATCCACACACAGAGCGTACCGGAAACGGTGTGGGAGCAGTGCCCGCGCTTCAAGGATGGGAAGATCATAGGCTACCGTCTCTGCCCCGAGACCCACTACCGCGAGATTGAAACCCCGGTGGTGATAAGCGTGCCATCAGAACGCGACCGGCTGAAACGCCTGACCCGCGACCGCGCGGCCCTGCAACAGCGCCATGACAGCGTCATCGAACAGTGCCGCATGGCGCACCCCCCGAAATAGCCGGGCGCAGCCTGCAGCGGATCAGTAGATCGCAGCTACGTCATAGAGGACGGGCTCAAAGCTTTTGCACATTTCATTGATTTTGCGGCTGCGCACGCGCATCTCCGCGCTGCGCAGCATGGCGAGGAAATCCTCGCGGCGCGCCCATTGGCTGTAATTTGCAATCCGACATTGGGCGTCATTCACATGCAGACCCGCCGAAAGAAAGCCCGGCTGTTTCGACACAAATTCTGAGATCGCATCCTGCAGAAGCTCAAGCACATCCTGACAGGTTCCGGGCGTGACCTCAAAAGTGGTGATGACGGTCTGGACCTCGGTGGAAAGTTCGATTTTTGGCATGGCTGGCTCCTCCTGTCGCTGGCTCCTCTGCTCCAGCGTAACCGCAAACGCTTGAAAGTCGATGGTCTTTCGTCTTTAATACAATCTATGAGTGTGTATTCCTGGACACAAACACTGGTCTGCGCTGTTTGGTATCAGAGGCAGGCTCTGATCGCAGTGACCTTTTTGTGGCATACTCAAGTCGGTAGCCCTGCTTCGGCTGGCGCCTGGATGCAGCCACCGTCCTCCGGGTTTTCGGCCCTTGATCTGCGCTACCGCGCCTCGCAGGGACGCGAGCTGGGGTTTTATGGCAGTTATGGGTTGTCCGAACGGCTGACCCTAGGGCTGGACCTGAATGACACCAGCACCGGTACGGCCCATGCGCTGGCGTTTCTACGCCTGCCCCTGCGCCAAGGCGATACAGGCTGGCAGATCGCCACGGAACTGGCCGTCGGCGCCAACCGCGAGGCAGGCCAATGGCTGGTGATGCAACGCTATGGCCTGTCGGTGGGACGCGGGGTGCAGCTGGGCGCGCGCGCTGGCTGGGTCAGCGCCGACCTGACCCGCGAAAGCCGTAGCAGCGGCACGGCCAAAGCCTGGAAGCTGGACGCGGCTCTGGGGCTGAACGCGCGCACAGGGCGCGCCCTTGCTCCGATGTTGCAGATTGAACTGCACCGCGCCGATGACGGCCCCGCCACCTTCGCGGCCTTGCCCTCTCTGCGCCTGTCACGGCGGGCAAAACAGACATGGCTTGGTGGTCTGGAATGGCGCAGGACACAAGGCAAGGATCAGGTGCTGGGCATTCGCCTTGGCCTATGGCAGGATTTCTAAGAACCAGATTTACTGAAAGACAGGCACGGCCATGACCTCCCCCATTCGCCCCACCGATAACGCGGCCCGCGGCCTTGCACGTGATCTGATGCAGGAGGCCCGCTTTGCCGCCCTCGCGGTCACGGATGCGGCTGGTTGCCCCTCCGTCAGTCGGGTTGCCTTTGGCCTCTCGCCCGCGGGGGCACCGATTTCTTTGGTGTCGACCCTCTCCGCCCACACAGAGGCCCTGATAGCGCGCCCAGACTGCGCCCTTTTGGTCGGCGAACCAAGCGACAAGGGCGACCCGCTGACACATCCGCGCCTGACCCTTCAGGGTCAGGCCGAGATCCTGCCAAATGACACCTCTGCCCATAAAGAGATGGCCGCGCACTACCTGCGCGTCCACCCAAAAGCAAAGCTTTACGTGGGGTTTGGCGACTTTCATTTCCTGCAATTCACCATCACACGTGCCTTTCTGAACGGCGGGTTCGGCAAGGCATTCACCCTCTCTCCCGCCGATCTGGGGCTTTAGCGATCCATACGGATGGTGATCGTTACCTCGCCATCGACGGCTTCGGGCCATTTGAGGTCAATCTCGTCACGACCTGCGCCCCGCTCTGTGTCCGCATAAGGCATGTGATAGACCGCCGCGCCGCCGCTGTTGCGGATCGCATTTTTTCCCATCACAGCATCCACACCGCGCGCCCAGCCCTGAAACGGCAGCCGCCCGCCGGTGTCGATCCGCCAGGTC
>SPLB01000235.1 GCA_004566265.1 Paracoccaceae bacterium
ATATTGATGTAATCGGTGTCAAGTTTTGCAGACGTACCGCCCAATGTGCTGGTGAGGGGTGAATTGTTGTACAGAATATCCGCGCCATACGGCTGGTCGAATTGAACCCCGAGCGTCAGCTTGTCTGTGAGGTTGTGCGTGTAAGACAAAGATGTCCGGTTGTAACCGGCAGCAACATCGTAGTTGTTGCCCAGATCGTCGGTGCCCGTGACGCTTGGGGTAACGCGACCCGCAGATGCGGTTAGCGTGCCGGCGTCGTCAAAAATCCAAGTGATATCCTGTCCCGAACGATCCAGACCACCAGCAAGCGCGGTTGTGGACAACAGGGCGAGCGCTGCTGAGGCAGCTGCGATGTTTTTCATAGTGTTCCTCCCTCGTGGCTCGGGCGCGAAATACAAATGCGCCCAAGCCTCTCACAAGATAGTCTTCAGAGTGATGAGCGTAGCAACCTTGACCAAACGTTAGGTAAGGGGTCTTTGCTTTAGGAGGCGGGAACTTGTTGCCGGGAAGATACAATATTAATGTAATTTCCGACTAAGATCATTGAACCACCGACGATCAACCCCATGTCGACCTGCTCCGCGTAAAGGGCCCAGCCCAACAGTGCAACCAAGGGCAGGCGCGCAAAATCGATTGGAATGATCGTGGCGGCGGGCGCAAGGCTCAGGGCGGTGGTCAAGCAGTAATGCGCGCTCAGACCTGCGAGTCCCACCAACAAGAGGGGCAGGGCGTATGCCCATTGCAACGGCGCCATATCGCCGTCCCATCCCGCCATCACCAGCCCAAACACCAGCTGCATGACTGTTAGCCAAAACAGGATCGATGCGGTCTCTTCATGTTTGGTCAGCCGTTTGGTGGCAATATTGGTAATTGCGAAGAACACCGCACATGTCGCTGCGGCCAGCGTGCCAAGATTAAGTGTCGCTGTATCCGGGCGGGCAACCAGCAAAACACCGAAAAAGGCCAGCGCAACGGCAACCATTCGCGCCCGGGTTAGACGTTCGCCGAGAAAGAAAGGCGCCAACAGGATCAGCCAGATGGGGGAGGTGAACTCTAATGTGATCACCTGCGCCAGAGGGGCGAGGGATATTCCCAGAAACCACAGGTTTTGCCCGGTGAAATGCGCCCCATTGCGCAGCAGATGAACGTTCAGGCGGTCGGTTTTTACCTTGCCCCAGCTTTTGGTCAAACTCAGCCCAACGCAGACAATCGCCACGCCCACCATGCTGCGGTAGCTCATCAGCTCAAACGTGTCATAACCCACCATGGCTTCGCGCCCGGCAATGGCCATGGTGGTGAAAGACAGGATCGCCCCCATCATCCAAAGTGCGCCCCGTGCAAGGTCGGTCATGCCAGCCCCGTCACCTGATAATGCCGTTCAATTCCTGCGGTGATCTTTGCCCAATCCGAGGCCTGCGCGCGGGTTTGATGCGCTTCAAAAGCAGCCGCGTCAATGAACGCTTCCGACACATGAAACCGACCTGCCACATCCGCGTCCTCGGTGACGTCAAACCGAAGGCAGCCCGGCTCTTCGCGGCTCAGGCGAATATGCGTCGGCAGGGCGCTGCGCACGGTCATCCGCTGGGGTTCGGGCACGTCGATATAGCCTTCAAGTGTGACGGTCATCTTTCTGTTCCTTAATGCAAAATTCGAATTCTATAGTCTTCCGATACACCCGCTAGCCCCGCCAGGGAATAGACCTGTGCCCGCAGCGCATTGGCCCAGACCTTTACCGCTTCAGTCCCGATTGTCCAATAGCTTGGCATCAAAGTTTGTGATGCGCCATATGCCGGAAACAGTTGAATGTCCCGCGCGCCCGCCCAGAGGAACGAAAGCCCTGATCGGGGCAGGTGAAAACTGTCGGTGACAAGAATGATCCCGCGTGTGTTGTCGAGCATAGGCAGCGTGAACAGCGCGTTCTGTAGCGTGGATTCGGACCGCGTTTCCGCGATGATGGCCGATGCGGGAACGCCTTCAGTCCGCGCTAAGGCCGCCATTTGCGCACCGGTCGGCGGTGCGGCGTGGGTGGAATTGCCACCGGAGAATGCAATCTTCGGCGCAAGCCCCTGATGATACGAGGCAATACAGCTGCGCGTGCGCTGTTCTGTAAAGCGGTCAAGGCTGCCATCCGCGCGCAACCCAGCCGCCAGACAGACAATAGTGTTGGTCGGCTGCAAGTCGTCTTGCGCGGGGTAAAGGTCCAGATATGTCCAGCCATAGACAGCCCCCACAGATAAAAGGCCGAGGATCCCCCCGGCCTTTGTCAGTCGCGTTATGGCGCGTTTTATTCCCACTCGATTGTGCCCGGAGGCTTCGAGGTGATGTCATAGGTGCAGCGGTTGATGCCCTTGACCTCATTGATGATCCGGGTGGCGGTCTCGCCCAGGAATTCATGTGTGAACGGATAGTAATCCGCCGTCATCCCATCGACCGAGGTCACCGCGCGCAGGGCGCAGGCATAGTCATAGGTCCGACCATCGCCCATCACACCCACGGTGCGCACTGGCAGGATTGCCACAAAGGCCTGCCAGATTTCATCATAGAGACCGTGCTTGCGGATCTGGTCAATATAGATTGCGTCGGCTTCGCGCAGGATGTCGAGCTTGTCCCGGGTGATCTCGCCGGGGCAGCGGATCGCCAGACCCGGTCCGGGGAAGGGGTGACGGCCAATGAAGCTTTGCGGCAGGCCAAGCTCCCGACCCAGCGCGCGGACCTCGTCCTTGAACAGCTCGCGCAGCGGTTCCACCAGCTTCAGACCCATCTTTTCAGGCAGGCCGCCCACGTTGTGGTGGGACTTGATGGTGACCGAAGGGCCGCCAGAGAAGCTCACCGATTCAATGACATCCGGGTACAACGTGCCCTGCGCGAGGAATTCCGCACCTTCAATCTGGTCGGCGTATTTCTGGAACACGTCAATGAACAGCTTGCCGATGATTTTGCGTTTGGTTTCCGGGTCCGACTGGCCTTCAAGCTCGCCCAGGAACAGCTCGGTTTCATTCGCATGGATGACCTGCAGGTTCATATTGTCGCGGAACATAGAGACCACTTCGTCCGCCTCGTTCTTGCGCAGCAGACCGTGGTCGACAAACACGCAAGTGAGCTGATCTCCGATGGCCTCGTGGATCAGGGCTGCTGCCACAGAACTGTCAACGCCACCCGAAAGCGCACAAATGACCTTTTTGTCGCCAACCTGCTCGCGGATCTTCTTGATCATCTGCTCGCGGTAGGCGCCCATTGTCCAATCGCCCGAGAAGCCCGCCAGTTTGACAAAGTTCTCATAAAGCTTCGCACCGCGCGGGGTGTGGTGTACCTCGGGGTGGAATTGCACCGCATAGAAGTTGCGAGAGGTGTCAGCCGTAATGGCGTAAGGCGCATTCGGAGATGTGCC
>SPLB01000236.1 GCA_004566265.1 Paracoccaceae bacterium
TGATCTGACACCGCCCCCAATTTTTCAAATTGGATTGGGGGCGGTGGTTCCCTTGAAGGGAGATGGTTGTCCGTTTTGATGGTGGTGCCAACCAAACCAGTCAACTCACTCCGCGATCTTGGGGTCTAATGACTGGCTCGATTTGCCGCGATCATCGCTGGCTCTGGTGGTCAGGGCATTCACCAAACGGTCTTTATTGTTGAGCCATCTGCTCATCGCGCTTTTTTCGTACGATCGCGCGCTTGGTAGAAATTGACGCGGTGAGAACGCCAATCGTGACCAAAGCAATAATAATCGTCGACAGCGCATTGATTTCCGGACTGACCCCAAGCCGCACTGCAGAGAAAATCTTGATCGGAAGGGTTGTCGCTGCAGGCCCCGAAGTAAAGGAGGCAATCACCAGATCATCCAGCGACAGGGTAAAGGCCAGCAACCATCCTGAAATCACTGCTGGCGCAATGATCGGCAGTGTCACAGACCGGAACGCGTCCCATGGGGTGCAGCCCAGGTCCATGGCGGCTTCTTCAAGGCTCTTGTCAAAGGTTACCATTCGCGAGGACACCACAACCGAAACAAAGCACATAGAGAATGTCGCATGTGCCAAAACGATGGTTGTGACTCCACGATCCAATCCGATGGAGATGAACAGCAAGAGAAGCGAAAGCCCGGTGATCACTTCGGGCATCACAAGTGGGGCGTAGACCATGCCAGAAAACAGGGTGCGCCCAAAAAAACGTCCGCCACGCACCAAGACAAAAGCCGCCATAGTGCCCAAAATCGTCGCAATGGTTGATGAGATCGTGGCAACCTTCAGCGTCACCCATGCCGCTTGCAGGAACGCTTTGTCCTGTAACAATTCTCCATACCATTTGGTGGAAAAGCCCGCCCAGACTGTGACGAGCCTGGACTCATTGAAGCTATAGACGACCAAGATAATCATCGGGATATAAAGGAAGGCAAAGCCGAAGGTCAGTGAAACCGCATTGAACCACGTGAACTGTCTCATTCGTTGGCCTCCCGCTGCTTTTGCTCATTGCGTTGGAACAGAACGATTGGAACAATTAGGATCAGCAGCAAAATGATCGCAACAGCCGCAGCCACCGGCCAGTCGCGGTTGGAAAAGAACTCTTCCCAAAGTACTTTACCGATCATAAGGGTCTTGGAACCGCCTAAAAGCGAAGGGATCACAAATTCCCCAAGTGCTGGAATAAACACAAGGAAGCAGCCCGCAATCACGCCGGGTTTTGCCAAATGGACCGTGACAGACCAGAACGCACCAATTTTTGTGCAACCCAAGTCCTGCGCCGCTTCAAGCAGCGAACCATCCAGCTTCTCCAAGGTCGAATAAATCGGCAGGATCATAAATGGAAGATAGGTATAGACGATGCCGATATAGACCGCAGTGTTGGTGTTCAAAACTACCAAAGGTTCCGCAATGACGCCGGTCCACATCAGGATTTGGTTTAGAAACCCGTCGTTCGACAGGATGCCGATCCAAGCATAGACGCGAATTAGAAAGCTGGTCCAGAACGG
Organism: Paracoccaceae bacterium; assembly: GCA_004566265.1. Classification (GTDB taxonomy): domain Bacteria; phylum Pseudomonadota; class Alphaproteobacteria; order Rhodobacterales; family Rhodobacteraceae; genus Epibacterium. Next base: position 1,534 of record SPLB01000236.1, read on the forward strand.
CAGGATGACCAGCATCATCAGGCTGGGCCGCCATTCATCCGGTGCGTTTGCCATTGCATAGGCAATCGGAAAACCGATCAGCAGCGTGAAGAACGTTGCCAGTGCCGCAATCCGAAGACTGGAAAGATAGGCCTTCCAATAGAGGCTATCGGACGTCAGAAATACATAGTTTTCGAAATCCAAGGCGGCCCAAAATTCCCGAATGCCGGTCCAGCCCTCTGAGACATCAAGTGTTGGCGTATAGGGCGGGATGGAGATCGCGTAGTCCGACATCGAGATCTTCAAAACAATCAAAAATGGCACAAGGAACAAGGCCAGAAGCCAAAGATACGGGACACCGATCAGCAGTCGACGCGCAAGATTCATCCGCTTAGCCCTACCCTGCCAGAACGATGCCAGCTGTGTCCGTCCAGGACAGCCAAACCTTGTCGTTCCACGTGATCCCCCGGCGCGCAATCCGCCGCGTGTTTACCGTTTGCGACTTTACCAACGCGCCATTCGCAAGACGGACGTAGTAAGTGGAGATGTTGCCAAGATAGGCGATGTCCTCGACCTCGCCGGAAATCCGGTTGTGAACATCTATTGGCTCGTCCGTGGCAATCGCAATCTTTTCTGGTCGGATGGCGAAAGCACCGCCTTGACCGTTTGAAATACCTGCCCCGGACATCCCACGGATCGGGCTGTGACCTTCCGCCCAGGCCAGCTCCGCAGCGTCCCCGTCCGATTTGGAAACGCGGCCTTCGATAATATTAACATCCCCGATAAAGTCGGCGACATAGGTCGAGTTCGGCGCTTCGTAGATGCGGTCAGGCGTGTCCACTTGCACCAGTTTGCCATGATCCATCACCGCGATGCGGCTTGCCATCGTCATGGCTTCTTCCTGGTCATGGGTCACGATTACAAAGGTTGTGCCAGTTTTCTCCTGAATATCCATCAGCTCAAACTGTGTTTCTTGACGCAGTTTTTTGTCAAGTGCACCAAGGGGTTCGTCCAACAGTAGAAGTTTCGGTGCTTTAGCCAACGCGCGCGCCAAAGCAACACGTTGGCGCTGTCCGCCGGACAGCTGATGGGGCTTTCGGGATGCAAATTTGCCCAACTGCACCAGGCGCAGCATCTCGTCCACGCGCCCTTTGATTTCTGACCTCGGCATGTCTGACCGTTTCAAACCAAACGCCAGGTTGTCGGCAACCGAAAGATGTGGAAACAGCGCATAGGACTGGAACATCATGTTCACGGATCGCTTGTTTGCCGCCACGCCTTTCATGTCCTGCCCATCAATCGTGATGGTGCCTTCGCTGACGTTCTCAAACCCACCCAGCATCCGCATGAGTGTCGTCTTGCCACAGCCCGAGGGCCCCAAAAGCGCAAAGAACTCACGAGGATAGATTTTGAGGTCAATATTCTTGATTGCAGTGAATTTACCGTAGGTCTTGGTAACATTGGAAAATTCGATCATTGGCTTGGCTTCGGGGTCCAGCCAAGGGGCAAAAACGTCGGTGGTGTTCATTTGAGCAAATCCTGAAAGGAAAAACCTGGACCTTAGAAGGTCCAGAGTTGGCTTATCTAACTCACTGGCTTATTTGCCGGATTTGACTTTTGCCCACATGCGCGTAGCCACCCGTTGGGTTTTGGGATCGTAGGCAGATTTGGTGTAGAGATTTTTGAGGGTCTCCGCATTTGGATAAATCGCCGAGTCGCCGATCACATCCTCCACCAGAAATTCCTGCGACGCGAGGTTGCCGTTTGCGTAGTAAACGTAGTTCGATGCAGTTGCCATATTCTTGGCATCAAGAATAAAGTTGATGAATTTATGCGCAGCTTCCGGGTTGGGGGCGTCCACTGGGATGGCGAGCTGATCAAACCACATCAAAGCTCCTTCTTTCGGGGCATGATAGGCGATTTCGACACCGTTTTCAGCTTCGGCTGCACGATCCCGTGCCTGAAGAATATCACCGGACCAGCCGACTGCCACGCAGATTTCTCCATTGGCCAGCGCGTTGATGTATTCAGAACTGTGGAACTTTCGGACATAAGGTGCCACGCCTGCCAGGACGCTTTCGGCCTTTTTGACCGTGTCGATATCAGACGCGTTGGGATCCTCGCCAATGTACTTTAGTGCGGCCGGGATGAGTTCATCTGGCGCGTCAAGGAAATGCACCCCACATTCGGCGAGCTTTTCCATGTTGCTTGGCTCAAACACTAAGGACAGAGAATCCAGCGGCGCCTCTGCACCAAGGGCTTCCTGCACTTTGGCAATATTGGCGCCAATCCCAGTCGTGCCCCACATATAATTCACAGAATATTCGTTGCCCGGATCATAGGTGGCCGTGCGTTCTTCAATGTCGGACCAGACATTGCCAATATTGCTAAGCTGACTCTTGTCCAGCTTCTGGAACGCACCCGCCTGAATTTGGCGTTGCAGGAAAGACCCTGTGGGAACCACCACATCATAGCCGGATCCACCGGCAAGCAGCTTAGTTTCGAGAAGCTCATTGCTGTCAAAGACGTCGTAGATCAGTTTGATACCGGTCTCTTCTTCGAATTTGGTCAGCAGCGATTCATCAATGTAGTCGGACCAGTTGTAGACGCGCACTTCGTCTGCATTGGCGACCGAACCCGCTGCGAGCAGCCCGATGGCGGCAAGTGTGGACAGTTTCTTCATGGCTATCTCCCTTTTATTGGCAAAAGTTTGATCAAAAGTTCGAGTAAGGCAAGTTTTTTAGAACTTTGAATTTTGGAGACGGTGGTTTCCGCCACCAAGAGAGGGTTTTTGCTCGTGCGGTTCAAACACGCCTATCGACCATGCAGCCACCAGAGCTTTTGCACCACCAAAGGTCGTAACGCCTTTATTTTAAGTGCAAACCCTTTCATCGCGACTTGCATTTGATCACTAAAGATCTCCACAAGCTGCAAGTTTTAAGAACGCAACGTCAAGGTGTGATTAATTTGTGAGCACTGTGGCTTACGTCTCTGACGCGATTTTTGCGCGGCCAGCTGCCACCACCCCGTCTTGAATATCTCCTTCTATCGCTTGCACCAGCGCATTTCTATCGCGTTCATCCAGGGCATTCAGGATGGATTTGTGGTGGTCAACAACATAGAAGTCAGCGACATTTTTTATGAACTCACGATGAAATGGACCGAGTTGCAACCAAGTACTTTCGATTAGGGGCATGGCAACCGAATCCGGATTTGCTTGATAAAGCTTTCGGTGAAAGGCCTGATTCAGGCGTGTCAGTCGGTCGTAATCCTGCGCGATGATCGCCGCGTCCATCAAATCGTCCGCCGCCCGCAGCTCTTGAACAAGCATCGCTGACACATACGGCAGAGCCCGTTCTGCCGCGTGCTTTTCCAATACAGTGCGAGTCGCGACAAGATCCTCAAAACGCCCGGCTGTCATCTTTGGCACCAGCATGCGCCTGTTGTCTTGCGGTATGATAGCCTGTTCCGAACTCAGGCGTCGTAAGGCTTCGCGGATGGGGGTTGAGCTGAGGCCCAAAAGCTCTGCAACGCCTCGCATGGTCAATAAGGTTCCGGTCGGGATCGCCCCAACCATAATCGCATTTCGCAGCCGCGCGTAAGCATACTCATGGCTGGTCAGCTGCGCTGAGGTTTCAATCTCGGGGATCTCAAGGCGCA
>SPLB01000039.1 GCA_004566265.1 Paracoccaceae bacterium
AAATTCACCGAAGTGGGCTATGTTGGCCGCGACGTGGAACAGATCGTGCGTGATCTGGTCGACACCGCGATTATCGAGACACGCGAGCACATGCGAAAAGACGTCAAAGCCATGGCGCATAAGGCGGCTGAAGACCGCGTTCTTGCCGCCATCACTGGCGAGGACGCACGCCCTGCGACGCTCGAGATGTTTCGCAAAAAACTCAAAGCAGGCCAGCTCGATGACACGGTGATCGAACTCGACATCACCGATACATCGAACCCGATGGGTGGTATTTTTGAAATCCCCGGACAGCCCGGCGGCAATATGGGTATGATGAACCTAGGCGATCTGTTCGGCAAAGCCATGGGCGGCCGCACCACACGAAAAAAACTCACGGTCGCCGACAGTTATGAAATCCTGATTGGTGAAGAAGCGGATAAGCTCCTAGATGATGAAAATGTTACGCGCACGGCACTGGAAAGCGTAGAGCAGAACGGCATTGTCTTCCTTGATGAGATCGATAAGGTTTGTACCCGCTCCGATGCCCGTGGTGGCGATGTCAGCCGTGAAGGTGTGCAGCGCGACCTGCTGCCACTGATCGAAGGCACCACCGTCAGTACCAAACATGGTCCTGTTAAAACCGACCACATCCTCTTCATTGCATCCGGCGCGTTTCACATCGCAAAGCCGTCGGATCTGCTTCCCGAATTGCAGGGTCGTCTGCCGATCCGCGTCAGCCTGTCTGCACTGACGGAAGACGACTTTGTCCGCATTCTTACCGAAACGGACAATGCGTTGACCCGCCAGTATGAAGCTCTGATGGGAACAGAACAGGTGGTGGTTGAGTTCACTCCGGGAGGCATCAAGGCACTGGCCAAGATCGCAGCCGAGGTGAACCAAACGGTCGAAAACATCGGTGCGCGTCGTCTCTACACCGTTATGGAGCGCGTGTTTGAAGAGCTGTCCTTCACCGCCCCGGATCGCAGTGGTGACAAAATCGTTGTGGATGAGGCTTTTGTGACCAAGAACCTCGGGGAGCTGACCCGCTCCAATGACGTCAGCCGTTACGTTCTTTAAACACTAGACAGGACCTCTGGATAGAATAGCTTTCTCCTGAGATAACGTGTTCGGGGGAAGGCACATGCGCAACCGTTCAGTTTGGCGCACATTTAGCAGTGCGGTGCTTTGTTTCGCCATGGCGGGCTGCGCAGACCGAAATCAGATGCCCGTTCTAACCGAGGAACAGGCGATCGGAACGCCACATACGGTTTTCATCGCAACCAACCGAGAACAAGCTGATGATGGCACGTTCGGTCCCGGTCGCAGTCAGACATTGACCTTGATGGAAGCGACTGTTTCCATCCCCAAAAACCACGCGCCCGGCGATCTATCTTACCGGCATCGCAATCCCGACCCTGAACGTGACTTTACAATTGCCGATCTTACCAGGGTCACGGGTGTTGGCGACCTTGCGAGCCGGCTGGCCCGCGAGCAGCGCCAGAACAGATGGTCAGAGCGAGAAGTCACCATTTTCGTCCATGGCTACAACAGCACCCTCCCTGAAGTCGCTTATCGGGCTGCACAGATTGCTCATGATGTGGATTTGCCCGGGTCCTTACTGATGTACGCGTGGCCCAGCCGCGGCCGCACGTTTGGCTATGCCTACGATCTCGAGAGCATGCTATTTGCGCGCAACGACTTGGAACAGGTCATCCGGGATACAAAAGCAGCCGGCGCCACACGTATCATCCTTGTTGCTCACTCTATGGGTACGGCTCTGACGATGGAGATGCTGCGACAAAGCGATTTCAAAGATCCCGGCTGGGCCGCACGGACGCTGGATTCGGTTCTTTTGATTGCTCCCGATCTGAGTGTCGATTTGTTTGAAAGCCAGATCCGTGACTTGTCCCACGTGCCGCAACCATTTGGAGTCATAGTATCTGAAAAAGACGCTGTGTTGCGTGTGTCGGCCATGCTTCGGGGCAATGTCGCTACTGGAAGATTGGGTAATATTGCTTCGGCACAGCGTTTAAAGGATCTCCCGGTTGAGATCATAGATATCACCGAATTTGCATCTGACGCGACGGCAGGCCACTTTGTGGCGGCCACATCCCCAAGTCTGATCGCCATGATCCGGTCCACTGAACAGATCACCCAAAGTTTTGAAGCGCCACAACAGACTTTTTTGGGACAACTCTTTCCACCTAGCCGGGCTTCTGTGTTGCAAGATGGAAAAATTCGGATTTCGCGTTCGGAAGACCGCTGAACCCAACTCAACAATCCGGCTATCGACCGCGTCGCAGGTAGACGTAGTAAGCGCCCTCGCCGCCATGGCTAATATGTGCCGGGGTTACCTGCAAAACAGCTTGTGCCAAAGGAGGCAGCTGCAGCCACTGCGGCACCTGATGGCGCAGTATTCCACGCGGGACCGGCATTGGTCCGGGTTCATCGCGATCTTTACCCTTACCGGTGATCACCAGAACCAGTCGTTTGCCAGAGGCGTGTGCAGAGAGAATAAACCGACTGAGGGCCCCATGCGCCGCATCCAAACGCATGCCATGCAGGTCCAGTTTTCCTTCTGGCTTCAACCTGCCGCGTTTCATCCGGCGGTAAGTTTTTTCATCCATGCGCAGAGGGTCACTGGCCAGTTTGCGCGTCGGGGAGGGCTTGAGGTCATGCGGATGGGCCAGCAGGGCAGCCCGGCTTCCGACTGTAAACAGCTCAATACCGGGCTGCACCTCCCGTTTTGTTTTTGGTGCTGGAAGCGGACGATCCGGCGTATCGCCATCTTGGGTTAGAACACGGGCTTTGGGCATGCGTTCCGCATGTTCGACCACCTTGTGCCAAAGCTCGATCTCGTCTTTTGATAACTTGCGCCGGGTCATTAGATGTCTTCCGAGAGAAGCGAATACGCGCGTTGTATCGGCATTAGAACCAGCATTCGACCCGGATCTTTCAGTTGACCTGCTGCTTTGCCGGCCCGGTCACCGGGACCAAAGAAAATATCGGCCCGCTGCGCCCCTTTGATCGCGGAACCGGTGTCCTGCGCGACCATCAGACGATTCAGCGGTGTGGCCCCTAATTTTTCAACCCAGACCGGCGCGCCGAGCGGCGTGAACTTTGGATCGACCGCAATAGAGCGCATAGGCGTAATAGATCGGTTCATGGCCCCCAGTGGGCCATCTGCCTGGCCAACACGGCGCACTTCGCGGAAGAACACGTAAGACGGGCTGTGCATCAACAGCTCTTGGCCGAGTTGCGGGTTGCGGCGTACCCAATTGCCGATCACATCGGCACTCACCTGGTGAATATTGAAGACCCCCCGGCGCACCAGCTCTTGTCCCAGAGACCGATAGGGATGACCGTTGGCGCCGCCATACCCAACCCGGATAACGGTCCCGTCTGGCAAGCGAACACGCCCAGAGCCTTGAACCTGTAAGAAAAACAGCTCAACCGGGTCATCCACCCATGCAATTTCGAGCCCACGACCATGCATCACAGTGCTGGTAAGAATTTCACGCCGGGTCAGCCATTGCTTACCGCGGGCCTCCGGTGGCATGCGGTAAACAGGATAACGGTAGGGTCCGCTTCGGCGCCGTGATCCTCTGAGTTCTGGTTCAAAATAGCCGGTGAACAGCCCTTGCGTGCCATCTTCGATCAGAACTGGGCGAAA
>SPLB01000040.1 GCA_004566265.1 Paracoccaceae bacterium
CCTGACGCCGCACAATGGCGTCAATCTCGAGGCGTACAAAGACGACACGCTGCGCGGTTTGGGGGAAATTCTCTTGGGTGCGACCACATTCCGCTTCGATGGGTCCGACCTGATGCCGGGCGCCGTGGGTGCAGGCAGCTTCTGGACTGGCATGGTTGACTACACCGGCGGCAAACCCGCAGCTGAAGTTGCCGCAGAAATCCAGTCCAGCTGGGACGCCATCAAGTAACAGCCAGATGCTGGCTCAATAACCTAATGCGAAGGCCCTGCCACAGAGGGCGGGGCCTTTCACGCGACTAGGAGTTTTCCATGAATCCGGTCATGCTAGGCCTGATCACCATCGTAACCGGGGTGGTAGGCTGCATTGGATATTTTTTCCTTTCAAATCTCATCCTTGATGCCGTGTTGCCCGCGCGCGGTCCCAATGCCGGGCGCAATATCAACCGCGCCAATTTGATCCGACCGTGGCTGTTTCTGCTGCCCGCTCTCACGGCGCTGAGCCTGTATCTTGCCTATCCGGTGATTGAGACCCTGCGCCTGTCGCTGTTGGACCGTGTACAGGGCGGTGGTTATGTCTGGGCCGGGTTTGACAACTATTCCCAGATGCTGGGCGAACCAAAGTTCTGGGAAGCCATGCGCAACAATTTGCTGTGGCTGATTGTGGTGCCTGCGGCCGCAACTGCGCTGGGTCTTTTGGTTGCACAACTCACCGACCGGATCGCTTGGGGCAATATTGCGAAGTCGTTGATCTTTATGCCGATGGCGATTTCCTTTGTGGGGGCCTCGGTGATCTGGAAGCTGGTCTATGATGCGCGGCCCGAGGGTTCGGATCAGATTGGTGTTCTGAACGCGCTTTATGTCTGGATGTCGGGTGAGGGCCCGCAGACGTGGCTAACGTTTCCGTTCTGGAACAACTTCTTCCTGATGGTGGTGCTGATCTGGATCCAGACCGGGTTTGCCATGGTCATCCTGTCGGCTGCCCTGCGGGGGATCCCGGAAGAAACCGTGGAGGCCGCAATCCTTGATGGGGCCAACCCGTTTCAAGTTTTCTTCCGCATTAAGGTACCGCAGATCAAAAACACAATCCTTGTGGTCTGGACCACGATCACCGTCACCGTGCTCAAGGTCTTTGACATTGTCTTTGCCATGACCAACGGCCAGTGGGAGACACAGGTTCTAGCCAACTACATGTATGACAAGATGTTCCGCGCCAATGACTGGGGCGTGGGGTCGGCTGCGGCCATGGTGGTCATGCTTCTTGTGACACCGATCCTTGTCTGGAACGTGCGCAACGCGCGCCGCGAGATGCGCTGAGGGAGCAAATGGACAATATTGCAGGACAGCGGTCCACGCTCACGTGGATCGTACATATCACCGTTGCCGCGCTTGTTGCGCTGTGGCTTTTTCCCACCGTCGGTTTGTTCGTGTCGTCCTTTCGGACCGGCGACCAAATCTCGGCCTCAGGATGGTGGCGCGCGCTTGGTTCGTCCGAACAGAACCTGACCTTCCGCGCTGCTGCACCGGATACACAGGAAGAAGAGGGCGGTCTCTATGTGATCGAAGGCAACCTCTTTGACGGCGGCGAACCGCTGAATGTGAGCGCTTGGGGTATCAGTGCCCGTGCCGTCGACGCGTTTGAGCCCGGAACCACTGCAGAGTTGCGCAAAGGCGGAACCATAACGCTGTCGCCGGATGGCAGCTATCGGATGGAAAACTCCGAGCCCTTCACGGGTAAGCGTGGGCAACGGATCTTTATAGCGGCTGTCGTCGCGCCCGAGTTCACGCTGGAGAACTACAACAACCTTTTGTTCGAGGCCGGGCAGGGCGAAGGGATGGGAGAGGCGTTCATCAATACGCTCACCGTGACCATTCCTGCGACGATTATTCCCATACTGGTGGCAGCCTTCGCGGCCTACGCGCTGGCATGGATGGAGTTTCCGGGCCGGGCTCTTTTGATTGCCATTATCGTGGGCCTGCTGGTGGTGCCGCTTCAGTTGGCGCTGATCCCGCTGCTTAAGCTGCACCTCGGGATTGGCATTGGCAAAGGCTATCTGGGCGTCTGGATGGCGCACACCGGATTTGGCATGCCACTGGCGATCTACCTGCTGCGCAACTACATGGCCGGGCTGCCCCGTGACCTGATTGAAAACGCCCGTGTGGATGGCGCAACCGAGTTTCAGATCTTTACCAAACTGATCCTCCCTCTCAGCTTCCCGGCTTTGGCCTCCTTTGCGATTTTCCAGTTCCTGTGGACCTGGAATGACCTTTTGGTCGCCAAGGTCTTTTTAATCGACTCCACCGGTCAAACCACCGTCATGACCGCCCGTATTGTCGAAATGCTGGGCACCCGGGGCGGCAACTGGGAAATCCTCGCCACGGCGGCTTTTGTCTCAATTGCCGTGCCGCTGGCGGTCTTCTTCGCAATGCAACGCTATCTGGTGCGCGGCCTACTGGCTGGCTCCGTCAAGTAAATATGGGTCAAGGTGCCTGATGAATATGCAATCCAAAGTTGAACAGAACCCCTCGCTTGCGGCCAATCCCGACTGGTGGAAAGGCGGCGTGATCTATCAGATTTACCCGCGCTCTTTCCAAGACAGCAACGGTGACGGCATTGGCGACCTGCCGGGGATCACCCAGCGCCTGCCTTACATCGCCTCGCTGGGGGTGGACGCGATCTGGATCTCGCCGTTCTTTAAATCGCCGATGAAAGACTTCGGTTATGACGTCAGCGATTATCGCGACGTTGACCCGATGTTCGGCACGCTTGATGACTTCAAAGAGCTGCTGCGCGCCGCGCATAGCCTTGGTTTGCGGGTGATGATTGACCTGGTGCTATCGCATACCTCGGATGTGCATCCGTGGTTTGCCGCCAGTCGCGCCAGCCGCGACAATGACAAATCCGATTGGTACGTCTGGGCCGATGCCCAGCCCGATGGCACGCCGCCCAACAACTGGCTGTCGATCTTTGGTGGCTCCGCTTGGCAATGGGACACCCGCCGGGAACAATACTATCTGCACAACTTCCTGAGCGAACAGCCGGATCTGAACTTTCACAGCCCAGATGTGCAGGATGCGCTGCTGGATGTGGCACGGTTCTGGCTGGAGTTGGGGGTGGATGGTTTCCGTCTGGACACCATCAACTTCTACTTTCACGATGCCAAATTGCGCAGCAACCCGGCGCTCAGTGCCGAGGCACGCAACGCTTCCATTGCGCCTTCGGTCAACCCCTACAACTATCAAGACCACCTCTACTCCAAGAACCAGCCCGAGAACCTTGCATTCCTTGAGCGGTTGCGCGCGCTGTGCGACGACTACGAGGGGCGTGCCTGTCTGGGCGAAGTCGGAGACGCACAACGTGGTTTGGAGATCATGGGAGAGTACACCAGCGGCGATAATCGCATGCACATGTGTTATGGGTTCGAGTTCCTGGAAGACAAACCCTTGACTGCCACCTTTGTGAAAGAGGTTTTTGACCGTCTGGAGGCAGTGTCTCCCGAAGCCTGGGCCTGCTGGGCGTTCTCCAACCACGATGTTGAACGCTTTTCCTCGCGCTGGAACCTGTCGGCGACCGCGCTGCGCACGCATATCACCCTGATGATGTGTCTGCGTGGGTCGGCGTGCCTGTATCAGGGCGAAGAGCTGGGCCTGGAGGAAGCCGATGTGGCCTTTGAGGACTTGCAAGATCCCTATGGCATTGAGTTCTGGCCTGAATTCAAAGGCCGCGACGGCTGCCGAACGCCGATGGTTTGGGAAACCCAGGCCGAAAGCGCGGGCTTTGGTGCGTCCGAGACTTGGCTGCCCGTCAGCTCTGAACATGCAGCGATGGCAGTGGACCGGCAGGAAGCCGACCCTGAAGCACTGCTGCACCACTACCGCCGTGCCATTGCCCTGCGCAAGGCCCACCCGGCTCTGTCAGTTGGCGAAACCACATGGATGGAAGCCAAGGGCAGTGTGCTGAGCATGATCCGCAAACACGAAGGATCTGAGATCCTCTGTGTTACCAATCTCTCTGGCGTGGCCGCATCTGCGACCTTGCCTGCGGGAAATTGGGTGTCGATTGCGGATGATCTGGGCGGGCAAGCGCCACAACGCGATCTGGAGCCTTGGGGCTTTATCGTCGCCACCAAAAAGGACGCGTAACCTAATGGCAGAGTTGAAGCTAACAAATGTGGCCAAAACCTATGCGGGGTCTGTTGATGTGCTGCGGGACATTAACCTTGACATCGCGCAAGGCGAGCTGATTGTTTTTGTTGGTCCCTCAGGTTGTGGCAAGTCGACCTTGTTACGCATGATTGCAGGGCTTGAGAAGATCACTGGCGGCACGCTGGAAATCGAAGGCGATGTCATGAATGATGTCCCGCCCGCCCAGCGGGGGATCGCCATGGTGTTCCAGTCTTATGCGCTGTATCCGCATCTGACCGTGCGCGAAAACATGGCCTTCGCCCTGAAGATTGCAAAGAAACCGAAACCAGAGATCGACGCGGCCATTGAGCGCGCCGCGAAGATCCTGCAACTCGATGATTATCTGGACCGCCTGCCTAAAGCCCTGTCGGGTGGACAGCGCCAACGGGTTGCCATCGGCCGGTCGATTGTGCGAGATCCCAAGGTCTATCTGTTTGACGAGCCGCTCTCCAATCTGGACGCCGCGCTGCGGGTTGCAACTCGTATCGAGATCGCGCGTTTGAAGGAAAGCATGCCCGACAGTACCATGATCTATGTAACCCATGATCAGGTGGAGGCCATGACGCTGGCCAGCCGCATTGTTGTTTTGGCCAACAAAGGCATTGCGCAGGTGGGCACCCCGCTCGAGCTTTATGAGACACCGGAAAACGAATTTGTGGCGCAATTCATTGGCTCTCCTGCGATGAACCTGTTGCCCGGCGAAATCACAGCCACCGGTGAGACCACAACCATTGCGCTGGAGGCAGGCGGAAGCGCTGTTTCCACCATCCCAACGCAGCCTTCACAACAGGGTCTGCGCGTCAATGTAGGCGTGCGTCCGGAAGATTTGGTGCAAACCGATGGACCGCCGCTGTTTGAAGGCACCGTGGATTTCACCGAGGCTCTGGGCGAGGTGACATTGCTGTATGTAGATCGTCCCGACGGCGGCGATCAGCTGATCGCGAAACTACCCGGAATCCACAAGGACCTGCGCGGCGTCGCGGTGAAACTGGCTGCCGATCCGGCCAAGCTGCACCTCTTCGCAAATGGTCAGTCGCTGCGTCCCAAAGTAGGCTGACCCTTAGGCGTCGCCGAACCAGATCGGCGACGTGTCCTCTCTCCAGGGGCGCTGTTTTTCCATAACCTGCAAAAAAGTCGCACTATGCAGGAACCGGTTCAGCCAGGTCCCTAGATGCGGCCAGTCCTGCGCATCAAACCAAGCGCGGTCAATCAAGGCAAACTGGCGCACAAACGGGAGGATAGCATAATCCGCAAGGCGCAGGTCTTTACCCATAAGCCAGCCCTGAGACGACAAACGCCGGTTCAGATCATGCAGGAAACCAGAGGCTTTTGCGCGCTCTTCGTCGGGGTTTAGGTCCGGATAGCGGGTCGTGTATTTTGTGTGATCCAGCGCGGCCTTGAATGGACCGTCGTTGTGGCTGATCAGTTCCCAACCCTCAGTCGACATGTCCAAAAGCAGATGCGGATCATGGTTTTCCAAGGCCCAGACCATAATTTCCAGACTTTCATCAATCACCCGGTCGCCAAGTTTCAGGCAAGGCACAGTTGCCGTTGGTGAGGTATCCAGAAATGCCTGCGGCTTGTCACGCAACCGCGGGATGTCGCGCAGCTCCACCCTGACCCCGGCAGAGAGAATGGCGAGGCGTGCGCGTATCGCATAAGGGCAACGGCGAAAGGACCAAAGGATCGGTGTCTGCATCATGCCGCCGGTGTAGCCTCATCTGCCGGTGCGGGTCAAACGTGATGGCAGCGCCAAGGGGCAGCCTGCGTAGCCTAGCAGGTGAGCGCATAGCGCGACCATTTGGGCTCGGTCCGAAATAAACGCTTACTAGTTTTGGACCTGTGCAGTAAACCGATGCATTTCGCGGTCCAAATCGATCTTTTGGGTAAACTGCTTGCGAACTAGATCATTTATCAGGGGCGCCAGTTGCTGCGAGATATCCTGAGGGCTGGAGGCGGTCGCGGCGTCCGCGTCGCGTAAAATGCATCAATGCAGACGCTGGATGTATCAGGGCTGTCGCCCGCCAACGCATCGAACTTTTTCTGGTGGTGCGGGGTGGCGTCGAGCTGGCCCGGGAAAACGGCCCGAAAGGAGGTTGCGGTTTCTCACATCGCTTTGGCGACGTACCGATTTACAAAAGTAACGGATAGGTCGGATCTCGGTGCGGTGCCCCCAGCGCCGACACGCGAACCTCGTGAGTTTCCCAGCTATTGGAAAATTGGCGCCCAAGATGTCGATTTAGCCATGCAGTTCAAACTATGGGCCACGGATCATCCATTTACGTTTAGAAACAATTTTTGCAACTGTCGGGAATGGCGGGGTTCGAAGATGCCATTCGGATCGTGGATTTTGCAGGAGCTGTTGAACGCAAGGCAGCTATGCAGTGAAAAAGTTAAATGTAAAGGCGATTGTCTATATACTTTGTGAGAACTTTCCGCTAAGCACGCGGATCTTTGGCGGCCATTTGTGCTGCTCTCGGCCCTTTAGCCGCATCGTTCCCAGGATTTTGACTATGATAACCCCCCTCTCCGAGGCGCTTGCCGAGCGCGGATATGATACTTTGACTCCCGTTCAAGAGGCCGTCAGCGCGCCGGAGATCGTGGAAAAAGACCTTCTGGTGTCTGCACAAACCGGGTCGGGCAAGACGGTTGGGTTCGGGATTGCGATTGCGCCGACCCTTTTGGGGGATCAAGACCGCTTTGACCGTGCCGCGACCCCGCTGGCGTTGGTTGTGGCTCCGACCCGTGAACTTGCGTTTCAAGTCATGCGCGAGCTCAAGTGGCTTTATGAAAAGACCGGTGCGATTGTGACCTCCTGTGTGGGGGGGATGGACATGCGCAACGAACGCCGCGCACTTGAACGCGGCGCACATATCGTTGTTGGCACTCCCGGTCGCTTGCGCGATCACATTGAACGCGGATCGCTGGATTTGTCGGACGTCCGCGCTGTGGTTCTGGACGAAGCGGATGAGATGCTGGACCTGGGCTTCCGCGAAGATCTAGAGTTTATGCTGGGCGAAGCACCCGAAGACCGCCGCACGCTGCTGTTTTCGGCAACCGTGCCGCCGATGATTGCCAAGCTTGCGCAACAGTTCCAGAATGATGCGCTGCGCATCAGCACTATTGGCAAGGCCGAACAACATGCGGACATCTCTTATCAGGCGCTGCGCGTGGCGCAGTCTGATACTGAAAACGCGATCTTCAACTTGCTGCGCTATCACGGCGATGAGACTGCGATAATCTTTGCCAATACCCGCGCGTCGGTGAACCATCTGACCGCGCGTCTGTCTAACCGTGGCCTGTCCACGGTGAGCCTGTCGGGCGAGTTGAGCCAAACCGAACGCTCCCACGCGCTGCAAGCCATGCGCGATGGCCGTGCCAAGGTCTGTGTGGCAACGGATGTTGCGGCACGCGGCATTGACTTGCCGAACTTGACGCTGGTGATCCACGCTGAATTGCCCACGAACCAGGAAACCCTGCTGCACCGCTCTGGCCGCACCGGGCGCGCTGGGCGCAAGGGTATCTCGGCGCTGATCGTGCCCCCGAAGGCCACCAAGAAAGCAGAGCGTCTGCTGAAATGGGCCAAACTGACCGCAGATTGGGGCAGGGCACCGTCTGCTGAAGAGATCAAAGCCAAGGATGAGGAACGCCTGCTGGCCGATCCAGTCTGGTCCGAGGCGGTATCCGAGGACGAAGCAACTTTTGCTGCGAAACTGCTGGAACAGCACTCTGCTGAGACCATCGCGGCTGCCTACCTTCGTCTGTATCAGTCTCGCCACGCAGCCCCCGAAGAACTGAGCGCACCGGAGGAACGCCCCGAGCGCAAACCTCGCGAAATCAAGGACTTCGGACCGAGCCGCTGGTTCTCTCTGTCTGTTGGACGTGACGAACGCGCAGAGCCGCGCTGGCTGTTACCGCTGATCTGCCGCGCGGGCAATATCGACAAGACCGCCATTGGCGCGATCCGCGTGCAGGACAATGAAACCTTCCTCGAACTCTCTGAGCCGAAGGTTCAAGGCTTTATCGACGCGCTGGACAATGGCGTTTTAGAAGACAATATCAAAGCAACTCTTCTGAACGCGGCCCCTAGTCTACCCAAGCCTGCACCGCGCAAAGGCGGCAAGTTCGGCGATCGCCCCGGCGGGAAGCCGGGCGGTAAGTTTGGTGGTTCGCGGGACGACAAATTCGGCGGTCGGCGGGATGACCGCTTCGGGGCCGAAAAGTTTGACCGCCCGAAGCCACACCGCAAAGGCAGCGGTGACGGCTATGACCGCAAGCCCAAACCCCGCAAGCCGCATGCGTCCGAAATGGGCGATCCGAACGTCGAAGCCAAACCAGTCAAGTCTAAACCGGCGGGCAAATCTACTGACAAACCGGCAGGCAAACCTGCAAGCAAGCACCGGCCTGGTGCCAGCAATCCGGGAGTGAAGCTGGCGGGGCGTTTGTCTGGTAAACCGGGCGGTCAGCCGAATGGCAAATCTGCGGGCAAGTTCGGTGGTAAACCGGGGGGGAAGTCAGGCGGCAGACCCAGCGGTAAGCCGCACAAAGCTGGCGCGGGTTTTGATGCCGCGCGTCGGCCAAAGCGCTGAGCGATAGATCAATATCCAGCGGAGACGCGACGCAGATTTGCGTCGCGTTTTTTTTGCTGGCCGGGGTTGGCGGTTTTGAACAGTACGCAAAGAATAATGTGAAAGCGCCGGAAAAGACCTATGTCTGCAGTGGGACTTGATCGCTGAACTGCCCCCCATTTCGGCCGGACACCTTGGCTTGAGCAGGAAGGCTTAAGGATCGCCTTAAGCCGATGTTCATGTCTGAGATTGAAATCATTACCGTTGACGGTCGCCGGCGTCGTTGGTCTGCAGCCGACAA
>SPLB01000237.1 GCA_004566265.1 Paracoccaceae bacterium
GACACTGTCCGTTTCACGCGCGCCATAAAAGATGCAGTACCACTTGAAGGACGCGCCGGTGTGGTCGAAGCCCTGTGGCAGGTGGCCTTGTCCGACGGGGAACGCGACGCCGGAGAAGACGCGCTGATCCGGCTCGCGTCCAATCTGCTCGGCGTCAATGATGTAGACAGTGCCAAGGCACGACAACGCGCGGAGGCCAAGCTGTGATCGCCACCCTTCCCATGTACGACCGTCCCGAAATGCGCGCCGCAACGAATGCGTTCTGGGCAGAGATCCGCGCGGCACTGGGGCGCGGCCCCCAAGATTTAGACCGCGAGATCGACAAGTGGGAGGCCTGGACCGCGCCGGACTTGCTTTTGGCGCAGAGCTGTGGATTGCCCTTTCGCACGCGTCTTTATGGCAAGGTCCAACTGGTGGCGACGCCTGATTACGGGCTACCCGGCTGCCCGGCCGGTTACTACAACAGTGTAATCATCGCCCGCAAAGACCACACAGGAGAGGATCTGCAATCCTTTTCTGGTCAGCGCTTAGCTTATAATGAAGCGCTGTCGCAATCTGGCTGGGCCGCTCCAATGATGCACATGCGACCGCACAATATGCTGCCGGGCGAACTGGTCGAAACAGGCGGGCATCGCGAATCTGCTGCCGCCGTTGCGGAAGACCGTGCTGACTTTGCAGCGATCGACGCGCTGACATGGCAATTTTTGTGCGACTATGAAGAGTTTACCGTCGGCTTGGTTGAAATTGAACGTACCGAGCCGACTCCGGCCCTTCCCTACATTACCGCCAAATCGGAAGATGGCGCGGCGATCTTTGCGGCCCTTGAAACAGCTCTTGCAGCGCTTTCGGCAGAACATCGCAAGACGTTGCAATTGAAAAGCGTTCTGCGGTTAGAACCCTCGGATTATCTGGCGTTTCCCACGCCTCCGGGGCCGACACTGATCAAGGATCGACTGGAGCGCGGCTGATACGCGAGGGGCGCGGAAGGAGCGTGGTTGGACATTGGCGCCTGCAGATTGATGCGGCGCCGGTGCCAAAATGTGCAAAATCATAGCGTCAGCGCACACATTTCGACATTGCAATTGAAGCCCAAATTGTTCCAATAGGGCGGAACCATCACACAACTGGACCACACTATCTTGACCGATCAACCTCCCGTTCTGGAAATTCGTGGATTGCACAAATCCTATGGCGACCTCGAAGTGATCAAGGGTGTGGATATTTCAGCGCATCGTGGCGATGTTGTATCTTTGATCGGGTCGTCTGGCTCTGGCAAATCCACGATTTTGCGCTGCTGTAACCTGCTGGAGGACAGCCAGCAGGGCGAAGTCCTATTCAAAGGCGAGGCGATAAAATGGTCGGGCACAGGCCTGCAACGCCGCCCAGCAGATCCACGCCAGATCTTGCGGATTCGTACAAATCTGTCGATGGTCTTCCAGCAGTTCAATCTGTGGTCTCACATGACGATTTTGGAAAATGTAATGGAAGCGCCTGTCAGCGTGATGAAACGCGACCCCGCTGAAGTGGAGCGCGCCGCGCGGATGTATTTGGATCAGGTAGGCATTGGGGACAAACTCAATGTCTACCCAGCACAGCTGTCGGGCGGCCAGCAGCAGCGGGCCGCGATTGCGCGCGCGTTGTGCATGGAACCTGAGGCGTTGTTGTTTGACGAACCGACATCCGCGCTCGACCCCGAACTGGAACAAGAGGTCGTCAAGGTCATCAAAGATCTTGCCGCCGACGGGCGCACCATGATGATCGTGACGCACGACATGCGCATGGCGGCCGATATCTCGGACATGGTGGTGTTCCTGCACAAGGGCCTCGTTGAAGAAGCTGGGAGCCCGGATGAAGTGTTCGCGAACCCGCGGTCCGAGCGGCTTCGCGCCTTTCTGTCGTCGACGCGACAGGAACATTAATAATCAACAATCAAACTCTTAGGGGAGATCACTCATGAAAAACCTGTTTCTAGGCACCGCAGCGCTGGCGCTGACTGCCTCTCTCGCAATGGCTGACACCGTGCGTTTGGGCACAGAGGGCGCCTACCCTCCGTACAACTTCATCAACGACGCTGGTGATGTTGACGGTTTCGAGCGTGAGTTGGGCGATGAGCTGTGCGCCCGTGCCGAGCTAACCTGCGAGTGGGTCACCAACGAGTGGGATTCAATTATCCCGAACTTGCTGTCCGGCAACTACGATACAATTATCGCAGGTATGTCGATCACTGACGAGCGCGAAGAAGTTGTTGACTTCACCCAAGGCTACACCCGCCCGTCGCCCTCGGCCTATGCGGCTCTGGCAGATGGCGTTGACCTGAAAGGTGGCGTGATCGCAGCACAGGCGACCACCATCCAATCCAGCCACGTTGCTCAAACCGGCGCAACTCTGGTTGAATTCCCCACTCCGGATGAAACCGTTGCGGCCGTAAACGCGGGCGAAGTGGACGCGGTTCTGGCGGACAAGGACTTCTTGAACCCGATCGTTGAAAGCACTGACCTTCAGTTTGTCGGCGACGACGTCTACTTGGGCGACGGCATCGGCATGGCATTCCGCGAAAGTGACGCGGAGCTGCGTGGCAAGTTCGACGCGGCAATCGCCTCCATGAAAGCAGACGGTTCCTTGAACGCTCTGCTCGCCAAATGGGAAATCGAAGGTCAGTTCTAAACCTTCTTTTGCCATGAAAAGAGCAAAGGGGGGCCCGCGCCCCCCTTTGCCGCATGCTGCACCCCCGATCCGTGAAAACGTAAGAGGCCCGCCATTTTCGCCTATTGTACCGATCCCGCGCTGCTTGATGGCCTGTCGTGGCTAAGCTGTTACCTGACAACAGGGAAGCACATGTCGTTCTATGCCGCATTTGGCACGGTGCTTTTGCTACTGGCGGTCACGGCCCCGGCAGCGCTTTTGTTTGGCCTTGGCGGTGCAGTGGCCGCGCGCTCGCGTTTTCTGCCGGTCAGCTGGTTTGGGCGGGGCTACATCGCCATTGTGCGCGGTGTGCCGGATATTGCGTTCTTTCTGTTTTTTGTCATCGCGCTGGATCAGGGGATCGAATACCTGCGCCACAAGGTGAGATGTCCCGACTGGACCGATCCTGTGCGACAGGGCAATGACTTTGTGGTCTGCGACCTTGCGAAAATGCCGCTGTCGTCCTCGCCGCAGTGGATGCACGAAGTCTATGGCTTCTGGCTCGCTGTTTTTACTTTTGCCATCGTCTTTGGCGCCTTTGCGGGCAATGTGCTTTTTGGCGCCATGCGCAGCGTGCCGCGTGCGCAATTGGAAACCGCCGAGGCCTATGGCATGACCCCGCGCCAGACCTTCTGGCGCATTCTGATGCCACAGATGTGGGTCTATGCACTGCCCGGTCTGTCGAACCTCTGGATGGTTTTGATCAAAGCCACACCGCTGTTGTTCCTCTTGGGCGTAGAAGACATTGTCTATTGGGCGCGTGAATTGGGCGGCTCCAAAGCGCCACGATTTACCGACTACCCGCACCCGGACTGGCGCATGTGGTATTTCCTCGCGCTTTTGGTGTTCTATCTCGTGTTCACCAAAGTCTCTGAGGTCGTTCTTGATCGACTCACCCGCCGCCTGAGCCGCGGTCAGGCCACCTTGGCTGGTGAAGCACAACGCAAAGAAGGAGTGGCGGCATGAGCTGTTTTGAGACACTGCAATCCTATGCCTTCCGGTCCTTGGGCTACGGAGAGCGGCTGCTACCGCGCAGTGACTTCACCCTGTGTGACCAATTTGTGCTGATTGGCTCTGGGCTGATCTGGAACGTCTACTTTGGCGTGCTGGCGGTGCTGGGTGGTTTTGTCTTTGCCAATGCACTGGCCATGGGCAAGGCCTCGCGTCGTCCGGCCCTGCGCCTGCCTGCGACCTGGTTCATCTTCTTGTTCCGCGGCTCCCCGTTGTTTATCCAGTTCTTCTTTGCCTACTTCTTATTCCTGTCGCTAAAGTCCGTGTCACCGCTCTTTGATCCGCTGAGTTCCGCCGCGGTGGGGGCACTGTTTGTATTGTTCCTGAACACGTCCGCCTATAGCGCTGAAATTTTCTATGGGGCGCTCCAGTCGATCCCCAAAGGCGACATGGAAGCAGCGAACGCCTATGGCATTTCTGGATGGAGTAGATTTCGGCGTATTATGTTTCCGACAATGATGCGGTTGGCGTGGCCGTCTTATACGAACGAGGCGATCTTTCTGTTTCATGCCACAACGCTGGTCTTCTTCTCGGGGTTCCCCGCATGGCGGCAACAGGGCGATGCGCTGTATTATGCAAATTACTTCGCGGATAAGACATTCAACCCCTTTATCCCCTACCCGATTCTGGCCTTCTATTTTATCCTGCTGACTTTGACGGTGATCTGGGCCTTTGGCCGCGTGAACCAACGACTGAACAAGCACGTGCCACAGGAACGACGCCAGAAAATCAAGCTGAAGATGCAGTTGATCCGCTGAGGGCAATCTAAGCTCTGAAGACAACAGAAGTCTCGGCATCGCGGTTGTTTGTTTGTGCGCCACGCGCACGTACGCGATCAATTGGAGCAATACCGCACGGTGGAAACAGCCCCCTTCAATCTTTTGATCAAATTTTCTTGCAAGCCGACAGAGCGACCGCCAGACTGAAAACAACACTGCAAGGAAAAACCCCGTGGACCTCACTGCCCTCTCGACCGTCCGACTGACTGCCTGCGACCTAAATGGCTGCGCACGGGGAAAA
Source organism: Paracoccaceae bacterium (assembly GCA_004566265.1). Classification (GTDB taxonomy): domain Bacteria; phylum Pseudomonadota; class Alphaproteobacteria; order Rhodobacterales; family Rhodobacteraceae; genus Epibacterium. The sequence goes on from SPLB01000237.1 coordinate 4,714, forward strand.
CGCATGGTGGCCTCGGCCGCTGAAAAGCTTGCCTCTGGTTCCGCTCGTATGCCGCTGTCGGCGTTAAACGTGGACATCTGGGGGCTCGACATTGAAGACAGCCCGCTGGTGTTTGAAACCGGCGATGCGGATGGGATGCTTTTGCCCGGAAATCGTCCACCCGTGCCCATGCCATGGCTGGCCACCCCCAGCGCGCTGATCCTGGCAGAGCTTTATCATGTCGATGGCACCCCGTTTGACGGCGATCCACGTAATGCGTTGAAAGATGTGCTCGATCGCTTTGCCGCGAAAGGCTGGACTGTGATGGCCGCGACCGAGCTGGAGTTTACTCTGGTCGACGACAGCGGCGACACCTTGCGCGGGCCTCTGAATCCCACCACCGGACGAAGGCTCGACCACAACGCGGTCCTAGGCCTGCAAGAGCTTGATGACTTTGACGCATTCTTCACCGACCTCTATGCCGGAGCAGAGGCTATGGGCATTCCTGCCCTTACCGCTATAAGCGAAGGCGGTGTAGGCCAGTTCGAAATCAATCTGACCCATCAGGACGCCTTGCGAGCGGCCGATGATTGCTGGCTCTTCAAAATGTTGGTCAAGGGCACGGCGCGCAAACATGGGCTGGCGGCGACTTTTATGGCCAAACCTTACACGGATGATGCCGGCAATGGCATGCATGTGCATTTTTCGGTTGTGGACCGCGACGGGCGCAATGTGTTCGACGACGGCACA
>SPLB01000238.1 GCA_004566265.1 Paracoccaceae bacterium
CGAAAATCACTGGGTCCTGCCCCTAAGGCTACCCATGTTAACCGGCATTTACGTCTTGTGGCTTAGCCAATTTTTAGAGGCCACAACCGCCGACAATGACAACATAAACATGAGAGCAGAAAGATGCGGGTAACGTCCCATAATTTGCCAAGTTTGAGGGACCATAACAGTCCGACTGTCACAGTGTTTTGTGCCGTTTGGCACAAGCAACCCAACAAACTGGAGCTGCTGAAATCTCATTTGGACAATCTCAAACAACAATCTATCCCAGTTGAGCCATGCTATATTTTCGACAATGGTGACACTGCGCCGGATTGGTTGAATGCACCGTGGCATTCGTTTTCCAAGCCCCTGACCATTTACGAGGCCTGGGCTGCAGGGGTTGCACTGACGCGTACACGTTATGTCATGAACCTAAACATGGATGATCGTCTTGCAACAGACGCCGTTGAGTTGATGCTAAATGGTCTCCGATCGCAGAATGCATCCCTCATTGGTGGTGAGTGGATAATCGACTTTGATCACGCCTTCCAGACAGAACGCTTTTCTTCCAGTGACGTGCAGCCAACTAAATTTGCGCCTGATTGGCCCCCAATCCCCCTTTCTGACGGAGAGCAGCTGCGCCTTGGTAGCGGCACGTCAGAACGCGGCACTTTCGGCCCTGCGACACTCTGGGATCTCGAAAGAACCGAGCGCTGGTATCCAAGTTACTTTGGAAACAGAGAACCTATTTTGTCGATAGGTGACGGTATATTCTGGAAGTACTTGCTCTCGAATGGGCATAAATTGGTGAGACTTTCGCGTGTGATTGGACGATACTATTCATCGCCCGATGCACAAGCTGAATTTAAGCCACACAACGATAATGAAACTCTGCGGCTTCACGGCGTGCACAAAGTTTCATTTGCGCAGCAAGTGTCCGCTTCACAGGGAGACACGCACTCCAAACCAAAGTCAGTTGATGTGACATTGCCCGCACCGCGCAGCGCGGTCGAAACACACAGCCAAGCGCTGGCTGTCCAATATCTGGCGATGTTCGGACGGCGGGCCCAGGTACACTCCTCAGCATGAGTTTGCGAATCTATATCACCGGCAGCGGCGGCGTTTTGGGTCGGCACGTTTGTTCCACTTTGACCGAGCGTCTGCCGCGTTGCGTGCTCGTGGGCAACAGCGCGGATTTGACAAACCTCACAGAGACACGGGACGCGCTGTGCGCTGCGGGACCTCTTGATTTGGTGATCCACCTCGCCGCCTTGGTTCCAGTGGAAGAGGTTATAGCGGACCCCGCACGCGGTTACGCTGTAAATGCCGCAGGGACCATCAATTTACTAGCAGCGCTTGCCGAAGCGGAAAAAGAAACGGGACATAGGGCACGCCTGCTGTTCTGCTCTACAGGCCATGTCTATCGGGCGCAAAATCGACCAATACGTGAAGATGACCCGACAGACCCCATCTCGCTTTATGGCAAAACAAAGCTTTTGGGTGAACAGGCAGCACGGGCAATTTGTTTTGAAACTGGAAGATCGCTTTGTGTAACAAGACTTTTTTCGATGCATGACCCCGCGCAACAGGGCAGCTATTTGCGTCCAACCCTGGAAAGGCGGCTTCGTGATTGGGATCCATCAACTCCGTTTGACCTTTATGGCGCGGGATCTCAAAGAGACTTTCTAACCGCCAAAGCCGCTGCAAATCAGTTGGTTCGCTTGGCGCTGTCGCAAGCGGAAGGGATAGTCAATCTCGGCTCTGGTCAGCCACAAACTGTCGCCGAGTTTGCTCAGAGCCTTTCAGATGTCCCGCTCAATATTAAACCGAAGGGGACCGACAACAATCTGGTTCCAGACGTAACACGCCTGCATGAGATCCTTGGAGATTTAAATGACTAAGACTGTTTCTATCGTCATCCCGACGTTCAATCGCGCAGCTATGCTTCCCAAGGCGATCGAAAGCGCCTTGGCGCAAACGCATGCCTGCGAAGTGATTGTGGTGGATCATGGGTCAACGGATCACACCCCAAAGGTCGTCGAAGAGTATGGCGACAAGGTAACATATGTGCGGCGAGAGCGTGATTTCGGCCCGCATTTCTGCTGGCTTGAAGGTGTTCTGCATGCCAATGGAGACTTTATTCACCTTCAGTATGATGATGACTGGATTGCGGACACCTTCATTGAAAAATGTTTGGACGTCATGGGTGAAGATGTAGGATTTGCCTTCAGTGGCGCAGAAGTGATTGATGACACCTCTGGACAGCGAATGATGACTCAATTTCTCGAGTGGCTGCCCGACACCGGCATCTTTGAAAATCATCGGGCGGAAGACAAAATTGTTGGATCGCTGATTTCACCAGGCGCCGCCCTGTTTCGCAAACAGGTTCTAATTGATGCCCTATACCAAGGCGGCTTGCCGCTGCAATCCAAGGAATACCACGGTGTTGGGCCGGATATTTTTGCCTCACTTCTTTCCTTGCTTCGTTTTCCTAAGGTTGGCTTTGTCAAAGAGCCGCTGGCCAGTTTTCGAGCACATGACGGCAGCATCACAATCGATGCATTTAAGGACGCACAAAAGAAAAACGATATCGCCGCGGCATATAATGAGGTGCGCGCCTACTATGTTGAGCTGAAGGCCATGCAAATGGTGCGCGCCGCGCAGGAGGCACAACAGTAATGTTGAATACCCAGATATTACCAGCGGCCCCCAAACCAGTTCGTTTGGCAGAAGAGACTATCTCGCAAGAGGATTTGAAAGCCACTTCGGACTGGATGTTGGCTGGAAATCGTCTGACAAAGGCTGACGTTACAACCCAATTTGAGGCAGCCTTTGCCCAGTGGATGGGAAGCCGCCATGCTGTTTTTGTGAATTCAGGCTCATCTGCAAATCTATTGATGATATATGCAGCCAAGGAAGCGGGCCGTTTGCGCAATCACAAAGTTATTGCGCCAGCTGTGAGCTGGGTCACCACTGTGTCGCCACTGATGCAATTGGGGTTCGACGTTCGCCTTTGCGATTGCGACCCTATGAACCTGGGCCTGGATCTTGATCACCTTGAAACGCTTTGTCGCGAAGAGGCCCCTTCTATGCTGATTTTGGTGCATGTCTTAGGGCATGCAAACCACTTGCGTGAGATCAAAGCTATTTGCGACCGCTACAATGTGATCCTACTGGAAGACAGCTGTGAAGCTTTGGGGTCAACCTTTGAGGGTGTCAAATTGGGCGGCCACGGGCTGGCGGGCAGTTTCTCATTCTATTATGGCCATCACATCTCTACGATCGAGGGGGGGATGGTTGTCACCGATGATCCCGAGTTGCATCAAGTGATGCTGTCCTTGCGCTCGCACGGTTGGAGTCGCGATCTCGCTCCTGGCCGTCAGGCCGACCTGCAGCGCAC
>SPLB01000239.1 GCA_004566265.1 Paracoccaceae bacterium
GCTGCAGAATGACGCGCCCTAAACTTGCCATTTTGGTCAAAGGCTGGCCCCGTCTGTCCGAGACGTTCATTGCCCAAGAGCTGGTCGCGCTGGAAGCTGCGGGCCAAGAATTTGAGGTTTGGTCCCTGCGCCATCCGACCGATAAAAAACGTCACCCCCTGCATGACCGCCTTCAGGCACGGGTGAACTATCTGCCGGAATATCTGCATCAGGAGCAGGAGCGCGTCGCGGCTGCCCGTGACATCGCCCGCGCGCTGCCGGGGTACGCCGAGGCCTATGCAATTTGGCGTGCTGACCTCCGGCGCGACCGGTCTCACAATCGGATCCGTCGCTTCGGTCAGGCTTGCGTGCTGGCGGCGGAAGCCCCGGCCGAGGTTCTGGGGCTTTATTCACATTTCCTGCACACGCCCTCCGCCGTGGCGCGCTATGCCGCGATTATGCGCGGCCTGCCGTGGAGCTTTGCAGCCCACGCAAAGGACATTTATACCTCGCCCGAATGGGAGCTGCGCGAAAAGCTGACGACAGACAGCCATGGAGCGACGTTTGGAGTCACTTGCACCGCCTTTAATGCTGAACATCTGCGCAGCCTGGCCGATGGTACGCCGGTGGATCTGGTCTACCACGGGCTTGACCTCAGCCGGTTTCCTGCCCCGCCGCTCCGCACACTGCGTGCGCCCGATGCGCCATTCCAAATGATGTCCGTTGGCCGTCTGGTCGAAAAGAAGGGCTTTGACCGGCTGATCGCCGCCTTTGCGCAGCTGCCTGCAAATCTGGACTGGAGCTGGACCCATATCGGTGGCGGCGGACTTGCGGATATGCTGGACGATCTGGCCGAGGGTTTTGGTGTTGCCGACCGCATCACATGGCGCGGGGCCTGCGACCAGCCCGAAGTGATTGAGGCCATGCGCAGCGCCGATCTGTTTGTGCTGCCCTCGCGCATTGCCGAAGATGGCGACCGCGACGGCCTGCCCAATGTGCTGATGGAGGCCGCCTCCCAAGGGCTGCCGATTCTGTCGACGCCCGTATCCGCCATCCCGGAGTTCATCACCAACGGCACCCACGGCATCCTGTCCGAAGACGCGCCCGAGGCGCTTGCCGCCGCGCTGGCGAAAATGGCCCGTGATCCAGAAGGCAGCCGCGCGATGGCAGACGCCGCGCTGGCACGGCTGCGGGCAGAATTCCGCATGGACCCCGGCATCGCCCACCTGAATAAATTGCTGAGCCAGATGCTGGCTGTCCCCGATGGTTATAAACCCGCATGAAGCAGGGCATTGGCCATAAAATCGGCTTTTATGCGCCCATGAAATCACCGAACCACCCGGTGCCCTCGGGTGATCGGGAGATGGCACGGAACCTGATTGCACTGCTCGAGGACGAGGGGACGGAAGTCATTCTTGCCTCCGAACTTCGCAGCCACGAGAAACACGGCGACCCTGTCCGCCAAGCCGAATTGCGGGCAGAGGCAGAGGCAGAGATCTCGCGCCTGCTGGCAGAGCTGCCGGAAGTTTCCCTCTGGGCGACTTATCACAACTACTACAAGGCGCCCGATCTCATTGGCCCACGCGTGGCGGCCGCCCGTGGCATTCCTTATGTGCAGATTGAAAGCACCCGTGCCAAGAAACGCCTGTCGGGCCCATGGGCGGATTTTGCCGCCGCTGCCCATAAGGCTGCGGACGCCGCAGATCTGATTTTTTATCTGACAGATCAGGATCACTTTGCATTGGACCGCGACAGAGTTGCCGATCAGACGCTGGTGCATCTGCCGCCTTTCCTGCCGCAGGACACCCTGCCGCCTGCCAGCGCGCTGGATGGCCCAATGCTCACAGTGGGCATGATGCGCGGCGGCGACAAACTGGCCTCCTACAGCCTCATTGCCGCGGCACTAAAGTGCCTCGACAGCCGGGGGCGGGCGGGCAACTGGAAACTCTGTGTGGCCGGCGACGGCCCCGCCCGCGCGGAAGTCGAAGCGCTGTTTGCACCCTTTGGCGCGCGCGTGGAGTTCTTAGGGCAGCTGGATCGAAACAGCCTTGCAGAGGCCTATGCGCAGGCTTGCCTCTTTTTCTGGCCCGGCGTGAACGAGGCCTTTGGCATGGTCTATCTGGAAGCACAGGCGCATGGCCTGCCGGTGGTGACCCAAGACCGTCCGGGCCTGCGCGATGTGCTGGCCCCAAGCGCGCTGCCCCGCCCGGACAAAAAAGAAGGCGCCTTTGCCATGACCAAGGTGATCGAACATTTCCGTACCACCCCAGAAGATCTGCGCTCCGACGCCCAGACCGCGCGCGAACATATTGCCGCGCATCACCTTGCGCCTGTTGCACGGGATCGGCTTTGGTCTGCGCTGGCCCCGCTTCTGGCCCCGGAGACCCGGTAATGCCGCACGCCCCGATCAAGCTGGCCCTGCTCCGCCATGGTCACACCTCGTGGAACCGCGAACACCGCATCCAGGGGCGCAGCGATATTCCGCTGGACGACCAAGCCCGCGCGGACCTCGCCTCCTTTTCACTGCCTGATCCATGGGACAGAGCCGCACTGTGGTCGAGCCCCCTTGCCCGCGCGCGTGAGACCGCCGACTTGGTCGCCGGTCGTGTATCCGCGACCACCCCTGCCCTGACCGAGATGAACTGGGGACATTGGGAAGGCCAGCATGGCGCAACCCTTCGCTCCGATCCCAACAGCGGCTTTCGCGATATTGAAGACTGGGGCTGGGATTATCGTCCGCCCGCTGGAGAAACCCCAGCCGAGGTCTGGGCGCGGCTGGAACCCTGGCTTGCCACACTCA
>SPLB01000041.1 GCA_004566265.1 Paracoccaceae bacterium
ACAAGCTGGGCATTGATGATCTGGTGAACTTTGGCGCCTTCACCGAGGAAATGGCGGCATACCTCCAGGCAGCGGTCTCGACCCGCCTGAATGTCATCGTGTCAGGGGGAACCGGCTCGGGTAAGACAACAACGCTCAACGCGCTGTCCTCGTTCATCGACAACGCGGAACGGATCCTGACAATCGAAGACACGGCGGAGCTTCAGCTGCAACAAACCCATGTTGGCCGCATGGAAAGCCGACCGCCCAACGTCGAGGGCAAGGGTGAGGTGTCGCCACGCGACTGTCTGAAAAACGCCCTGCGTATGCGTCCTGACCGAATTATCGTGGGCGAAACCCGCGGCGAAGAGGTGATCGACATGCTTCAGGCGATGAACACCGGCCACGATGGATCGATGACGACGATCCACGCCAACTCTGCCCGCGATGGGATTTCGCGTCTGGAGAACATGATTGCCATGGCCGGGATCGAGATGCCGATCAAAGCAGTGCGCAGCCAAATTTCGTCGGCGGTGAACCTGATTGTACAGGCGTCGCGTCTGCAGGATGGCTCGCGCCGCATGACCTCGATCACGGAAATTACAGGCATGGAGGGGGATGTGATTTCCATGCAGGAGATATTCCGCTTCCAGCGCGTCGGCCTGACGCCGGACAATAAGATCATCGGCCATTTTACCGCCACTGGCGTCCGTTCCAATTTCTCGGAACGCTTCCGTCTCTGGGGCTATGACCTGCCCGCCTCAATCTACGAGCCGACCCTTATGGAGCCGCACGGATGAATATCGGAATAGAACCGCTGATCTACGGCCTGATTTTTATCGCCGTCGTGGCCCTAGTCGAAGGCATCTACCTGGTGACCTTTGGCAAATCGATCAGCCTCAACAGTCGGGTGAACCGCCGCCTTGAGATGCTGGAAAAAGGCGGCCAACGCCAACAGGTTTTGGAACAGCTGCGCAAAGAGATGCAACAGCACCTCAGTTCGCAAAAGATCCCGCTCTATTCACTGCTTGCAGAAAAGGCGCAGAAAGCCGCACTTGCGTTTTCCCCCAAGCAGCTGATGATCTTGATGGCTGGTTTGGGCACTGCGGCCTTCCTTGCGCTGAGTGTCGCAACCCAAACGGCCCTGCCGGTGCGAATTTTGGGTGGCATCGTCATTGGGATCGGAGCCGTCTATTTCTGGGTGAACGGCAAAGCCAAGAAACGTATGGCCATGCTAGAAGAACAGCTGCCCGATGGGGTGGAACTGATGGTGCGCTCTTTGCGCGTTGGTCACCCGTTTTCCTCTGCGATCCAGATGGTGGCAAAAGAAGTCGAAGACCCACTTGCAACTGAGTTTGGAATCATTGCCGACGAATGCGCCTATGGCCGCGATGTTGGCGAGGCACTCGAAGATATGGCAAGCCGCCTGGATCTGCAGGATTTGCGCTTCCTGACGGTGGCTGTGTCGATCCAACAAAAATCGGGTGGTAACTTGGCCGAAGTTCTGGCGGGGCTGGCAAAGGTGATCCGCGCCCGTTTTCGCCTCTTCCGCCGCGTCAAGGCGATTACCGCGGAGGCTAAATGGTCCGGCAAGTTCCTGTCAGGTTTCCCTTTGGTCTGCCTTGGTGTCATCCTGTTCAATGATCCGGGTTATTACGACGGCGTCATTGACAACCCATTGTTCATTCCGGCCTGTTTTCTGGTTGGGGCCATGCTGACGGCCAACCTAATTGTCATGCGCATTCTGACCAACATTAAGGTCTAAGGGGGCAAAAATGAACCCAGTGACAGTGATACACGATCTTCTTGTGTCCTATCTCGGTGAATTCGCCCCGCTCATGGTGGTCGGGTTCTTTGGCTTTGCACTGATCGCCCTCGCAATACCTCTGTTGCTCAATCAGCCGGAAGACCCCTTAAAAAAGCTTCAGCGTCAGGTTCAGGAAGAAACCCGCCCAAAGTCTGCTGAGGCGCGCCTGCGCAATGCTGACCGAAACGAACAGCTGCAAAAATATGCATCTTTCCTCGAACCACAGGACGCTGAAGAGCTCTCTGCAATGGAACTTAAACTGCGCCAGGCAGGGTATCATTCCCGTGACGCGGTGCGGGTGTTCCATTTTGCTCAGTTCGCGCTTGGTCTGAGCGGGCTGGTGGGGGGGCTAGTGTTTGTCTATGTGTTAAATGCGGGTTACGAGTTCACGTCCCAAGAGATGATTATTCGCATTCTGGGCCCGGGTGCAGCGGGCTACATGCTCCCCAAATATTGGGTCACACGCCGTGTTACCGAACGTCGTGGCAAGATCGCTGATGCCTTCCCTGATTCACTGGACATGATGCTGGTCTGCGTGGAAGCAGGCCAATCGCTGGATCAGGCAATTGTGCGGGTCGCCGCAGACCTGCGCAGCTCATTTCCCGAGCTGGCGGAAGAGTTTCAAATCGTTGCCCATGAACTCAAAGCCGGGAAGGATAAGGACCGCGTCCTACGCGACATGGGCACCCGTTGCGGCGTGCAGGATATTTCCTCTTTTGTGACCGTGATGATCCAGTCATCCACATTTGGCACTTCAATCGCCGAGGCCCTGCGCGTTTATTCCGGAGAAATGCGAGACAAGCGTGTCATGCGCGCGGAAGAGGCCGCAAACAAGTTGCCTGTAAAAATGACTCTCGCCACAATGGGCCTGACGGTTCCGCCTTTGCTGATCATTCTTGTTGGACCGTCCGCCGAAGTGATCTCAAAGCTGGGGAACATGTAACCCCCGTCTTGGTCGGTTTGGCACTGCGGGCAAAAAATGGAGCACTGAATTATGGCACGACAGAAAGGCCGCCGACTTATGCGACTTGTCCCATGTGCCATAAGCTTTTGCGCAATCGCCCTCGTTTCCGGCTGCGATGCGAATGCGCCGCCCGCGCCTGCCTCACATAGCCCTCACGCACCCGGTGTGGATCGACGCAAGGAAGCTGTGAGCGGTCTGGAGGTGGGCCACCGGCTCATGGCTGCGCGGGAATACGACCTGGCGCTGGACGCCTTCACCCGTGCTTACCTCGAGGAAGGTCCAAAAGCCGAAGTCTTCTCCTCGCTTGGAAGCGCCAATCTGTCGCTCGGTCGACTGGGCCAAGCCGAACAGCTCCTTCGCCGCGCGGTTGAAATGGAACCTGAGTGGCCCGAAGCACTGAACAACCTTGGACTTGCGCTTCTGCAACAGGGCAAAGCAGCGGAGGCAGAACAGTATCTGCGTCGCGCCTATGCGCTCAACAATGGCGAAAGTGACGCAATGCGCGATAATTTGCGACACGCCCTCGAAATGCTTGAGAATTCCGACCATACTGAACCGGATGGAGCAGCGCATTTGCTGGTGCGACAGGGGGGCGGCGTTTATCGCATCCAAAGCGCAACAGTCGACGGCGCACCAGAGGTCGAGCAACAACCCTAGGCCCGAAACGCGGCCAGAGCAGTAAAGGACGCAGGAACATGCGCCAAGCCATGTCTATTCCCGTCGCTCTTGCGGCTGCAATCGCCCTGTCCGCTTGCTCCCAGCCCGCTGATGAAAGCGTTGAGCGCGCACTGCAAGAGACCGTGAATGTGGTTGACGAAAGCGATCTCAATGATGTGATCCTGAACTCGACTGACCCCAATGAGGCAGTGCGCCATTTCCAGCGATCTCTGGTCGACGCCCCGGACCGCATCGACCTGCAACGCGGGTTGGCGCATTCCCTGATCCGGGCAAAGCGCTTTGCTGAAGGCAAACTCGCTTGGCAACGTGCCGTCACGATGCCGGGCGTGACCCATTCAGACCGGGTCAACTTAGCCGATGCGTTGATCCGCACAAATGATTGGAATGCAGCAAAGGCCGCATTGGATAAAGTCCCGCCAACTTATGAGACCTTCCAACGCTACCGCCTGGAAGCGGTTGTTGCCGACAGCAAAAAAGACTGGGAACGCGCCGACAGCTTTTATGAAACTGCGGTTGGCCTAACCACAACCCCGGGAAGCATCTTTAACAACTGGGGATACTCAAAGCTGACACGCGGTGATTTCACCGAAGCCGAGCGCCTGTTTGGTGAAGCCTTGCGGCAACAACCGGATCTGTTCACTGCAAAGAACAACCTTGTTCTCGCCCGCGGAGCGCAGCGTAACTATACGCTTCCCGTCCTAAGGATGGACCAGACAGAGCGTGCGCAACTGCTCTATACGCTAGCCCTTTCGGCGGTGAAGCAGGGCGATACAAATATCGGCGAAGGCCTGCTGCGCGAAGCAGTGAACACCCACCCCCAGCATTTTGAAGCCGCAGCCCAGGCGCTTCAGGCGCTTGAACAAGGCTAAGGCTTTGGTCAGATGATGCATTTACACGCCGCAACCGCGCTTTGGTTCCTGCCGTTTGTGCTGCCATTTTGTGCGGCCACAGTGTTTTTTGATCTCGCCATGATGCGCATCCCGAATTGGATCAACTATGGTCTTGCGGCCGTGTTTGTCTTGGTGGGTATGATCGCAATGCCAACCTGGCCGGAGTATGGTCGGCAGCTCGTGCACTTGCCGATTGGCATCGCCTTTGGAATGTTCTGTTTCTATGGCGGTTTGATGGGCGGCGGCGATGCAAAGTTCATTGGCGCCGCAGCGCCGTTTGTGGCTTTTGGAGATTTAGCTTGGATGGCGCTTCTATTTTCGGCTGCATTGCTCGGCGGCTACGCCACCCATCGCCTGGCGAAATACACATTTCTGAGACAGTTGGCTCCAGAATGGAAAAGCTGGAACGTCGGATATAAATTCCCTATGGGATTCTGCCTTGGTGGCAGCCTTGTGGCGTACTTGGGCCTGGCGGCTGTATTTGGTCAGTGACGCCGCGCTGCGCCATTTCCTCAATTGCGCCCCCCTTGTGCCACAGTGCTGAATACTCTGCTTCCGGAGCATTCGCCCTAACACCGACTGCGCAGGGCCATTACGGAAGACAGGCCGCCCAAATGAATATACAAGCCCAGCCGATCACTGCCCCGCCCCCGCCGCGTGGGGTGTCCGATATGCAGCTGCCATTGGTGATGATGCGGGACATTCTGCTTAAGACACTGTTTCGTAAGAACCTTGATGTGGTCACAGATGTTGCCGAAGCAATCTGCCTGCCCATATCGATCACGCAGGAACTGGTCGACTTGGCCCGCAGTCAAAAACTGCTGGAAGCAACGGGGACACTCAACGCCAACTCTGGCAGCGAAATGGGCTACCAGCTGACGGACGCAGGCAAAGCACGCGCGTTGGATGCCTTGGCACAGTCCGAGTATTTTGGCGCCATGCCCGTGCCCTTGGATGTTTACCGCGAGCAGGTTAAACGCCAGTCGATCCGCAATAATTCTGTCACACGCCAAAAAATGACCGAAGCCATGGGGCACCTCGTGCTGCCTGACAGCTTGCTCGATCAACTGGGACCGGCAGTCAGCGCAGGCCGGTCGATTCTGATGTATGGTCCACCGGGCAACGGTAAGTCTTCGATCTCGAATGGAATTCGCGATGCGCTTGGCGATCATGTCTTTGTACCACGCGCCCTAGAATACGCCGGTCAGGTGATCACAGTCTATGACCCGATTGTCCACAACGCACTGCCCGAATTGGAAAAGAACCCCAACTCCCTGCGCAAGTACCGAGCCTTTGACGAGCGATATGTGCGATGCGAACGCCCCACGGTGATTACAGGAGGCGAGCTGTCGCTGGACATGCTTGATTTGGTCTACAATCCGACGGCGCGCACCTATCAGGCATCCCTTCAGTTGAAGTCCACCGGCGGCATTTTTATTGTGGACGACCTCGGCCGACAAAAAGAGCCGCCACAGGCGTTGGTGAACCGGTGGATTGTTCCCCTAGAAGAGAACCGCGATATTCTTGCCTTGCAGTCCGGTGAAAAGTTCGAAGCGCCTTTCGACACGCTCGTGATCTTTTCCACCAACTTCCACCCGAACGAGATCTTCGACCAAGCGGCGCTGCGCCGGATCTTTTTCAAGATCAAGATCGCTGGACCAAATCAGGATAACTTCCTCAAGATCTTTGCCATGGTCGCACGCAAGAAAGGCCTGCCGCTGGACGAAGGGGCACTGATCCATCTGCTCAAGAACAAGTACCCGACGATCGACAATATATATGCAAACTACCAGCCAGTGTTCTTGATCGACCAGATGATTGCGATCTGTGAGTTTGAAGGCATCCCCTATCAGATGAGCCCCGAACTGGTGGATCGCGCCTGGGCGAATATGTTTGTGAAAGACGAGCATATTGTGAAATGAAGCTGTTTTCCTGCGCGATTGGTGCTGCTCCGCTTTCTCAGCCCGCCATGGCGGGGAGGCGGCGCGAAACGTGGGGCCCGCGGTTGAAACCGCTGGCTTAAATCAACCGAAAGCGCGCGGCATGGCATGCCCATGCGTCGAACACCGCATCACCCCTCCCCTCGACAGGGCAAAACAGCTGTGCTCACAAAGACAAAAACTAGCTTTTCTTCTCCAAGAAGAGCAGGTCTCCGATGTGAAAGCTGCGAGGGTTATCTCCCTGCCAGAGCAGTATCCGTTTGCGTTATGCCTGCCCATCAGGTGATGGTCAGATCCAATTCACAGGGCAGTCTTTCTGGGGCGCTCCCGTCCGTCGCTGGATCCTCTGACGAGGATTTGCTCCCGTTGGGCATTGCACCGCGCTGACGCGCGGTGCGGGCGCATGTGGCGATAGCAGTTACGAAATTTCTGCGCTTTTCGTTTTAAGGGGCGGCGCGCATGGACTAAACAAAGAACATGGTTCATCTCCCTGCCACGATTCACAGTTGGTTCGTTTCTCGAAACTGGGCCCCGCATCCGCATCAGCTGGAAATGCTCGCGCGGGCAAAGGATCCCGCGACCCTGCTGATCGCGCCGACTGGCGGCGGCAAGACAATGGCTGGTTTCCTTCCCAGCTTGTGCGAACTGGCCGAAGGGACGCATGACGGGTTGCATACGATTTATGTCTCTCCGCTCAAAGCTTTGGCCGCCGACATCAAACGCAATCTGTCCGGCCCGGTACAGGAGATGGGCCTGCGGATCCGGATTGAAGACCGCACCGGCGATACCTCGGCCTACAAAAAACGCCGCCAACGCGGCGACCCGCCGCATATTCTGCTGACCACGCCCGAGAGCCTGGCATTGCTGACCTCATACCCGGACGCGCATCGTATATTTAAGGGCCTGCAGCGGGTCATCGTAGACGAAATACACGCGCTTGCCGAAAGCAAACGCGGCGCACAGCTGATGCTGGCGCTGGGTCGACTGCAAACACTCCGTCCTGATCTGCGCCGTGTGGGATTGTCGGCCACTGTCGACGACCCAGAAGCCATTGCCCGCACACTGGCCCGCCATCCTGATCCCTGTCCGATCTTTTTGGCAGACCCCGGCCCCGCCCCGGACATTCAAATGCTGGACCTTCCCGAAGCGCCGCCATGGGCGGGCGGAGGGGCGGCCCATTCCATCCCAGAGGTACTGCGCCAAATCAAGGCTCATAAAACCACGCTGATTTTCCACAACACCCGCGCGCAGGCAGAAATCTTCTTTCACCGGCTTTGGCTGGCGAATGAGGACGCGATGCCAATTGGAATTCACCACGGTGCGTTGGACCGGGAACAGCGCGAGAAAGTCGAGGCGGCAATGGTCGCCGGTCAGTTGCGCGCTGTAGTCTGTACCGGTTCGCTTGATCTGGGGATTGACTGGGGCGACGTTGATCTGGTGATCCAGGTTGGTGCACCCAAAAACGTCAAGCGACTGGTGCAACGTATCGGGCGCGCAAACCATAGGTATAATGCACCATCCAAGGCGCTTTTGGTGCCTGCGAACCGATTTGAAGTGGTGGAATGCCGCGCCGCGTTAGAAGCGGTTAAAGCAGGCGATCTGGACGGTGATCCGCTGCCCCCCGGCCCGCTTGATGTGCTGTGCCAGCACATATTGATCACCGCCTGTGCGGGGCCTTTTGATGCAGAGGGCCTGTATAAAGAGGTGAGCGCCGTAGGCGCCTATGCGGGCCTCAAGCGCGCGGATTTCGACGCCTGTCTCGATTTCTGCGCCACCGGTGGCTATGCGCTCAAAGCCTATGATCAATGGCAGCGGCTGCTGCGTCGGCCGGATGGGCAATAC
>SPLB01000042.1 GCA_004566265.1 Paracoccaceae bacterium
GGTTGAAGGATTGGAGGCGTGTGGCAACCCGCTACGACAGGTGCCCGAAGGTCTTCCTGTCAGCCATCGCCCTCGCAGCACTCGTCATCTACTGGCTATAAGGCCTGACCCTAGTCTGCGCATAAGGCACTCCTGCAGTGATGCCGCTCATTTTTGATCCGCCGACATCTTACGTATATCTTATGCCGCAAAATCCAAATTTCAAAGGCTTACGGCAGCCAGACGGAGGCTTGTCCGACACGGGTGATCCGGGTGGACAAAGAGGCAAATTCTTGCGTGAGAAATCCGGTGAAGCGCTCGACAGACGGGCGGGGCGATTGCGCTATGTGGTGCAGAATGCCCAAATGCCGGTCGGGGTCGCCAATGCGGATGGGCAGGGCGCTCACGGTTTTGAGGTGCCGCATCATAAAGACCACCGAAAACGGCAGGACTGTCAAAGCGTCGGACCCCGTCAAAATGCTGACCACAGCCGTTAGCGAGCCGCCTGAAAAGCCGATCTTAAAATCTTTTGTGCCAATGCCTTCGATGACGGCACGCAGATCGTGATAAAGCGGGCTGTTGGCGGGCGGCGCAATCCACGGGTACTTTGACACCTCTGGCAGTTTTACAGCCCCCCGCCGCATCAGCGGGTGACCGGATCGGCACGCGATGACGTTTCGGCCCGTTAGGATCTGTTGGAAGGCAAAGCCATCGGGAAGCGAGGCGTCGCGCATTGGTAGCACCGCCAGATCGAGGCTGCCTTCTTCCAGCCGAGGCAGGAGCTCGGCTGCATAGCCATAAGACTGGTCAATGCGCACGCTTGGATTGTTGGCCTGAAAATCGGCAATCATCGGGGAAATCACACCGTCCAAAAACACCGGGGTGCCCCCAACCCGGACAGCGCCTGTTTTCCCGCGTTGGAATTGCTCCAACACTGTGCCGCTGTCGCGCATGGCTTGAAACACTTTGCGCCCTTCGGCCGCCAAGGCAAGGCCCAGCTCTGTCGGGCGCAGCGGGCGTCTTCCCGGTTCGAACAAGGGCAAACCGACGCGCTCCTCCAGCAGAGAAACAGAGCGAGAGAGGCTGGGCTGCGACTTGCCAAGCATATCCGCAGCTTCTCCCATGCCGCCGGATTCGACGATGGCAAACAGGATTTCGAGATGTCGCGGGTCCAGTTTCATAACTTGCCGTTATATAATGAGGCAAAGATTCGATCTAGTTTCGAAAAATCTTCGTCATCCTCTTATCCAATCCCGGTTTGGAGGAGACTGGAATGCCTGTCAAAATTGACCCTCAGAAGTACTGCCGCGATCAAACTGTGATGTTTGAGACTGGGCTTCACCGCGACCTTGCGCCTCATGTTGACGCATCTGGCGCAGAGCGGGTCCTGATCCTTACCACCCCACAGCAATCTGAGCTGGGACATGAGTTGGCCGCACAGCTGGGGGACCGGGCGGCTGGCATGTTTTGCCGTGCGGCAATGCACACACCTGTTGAGGTCAGCGCAGAGGCACAGCGCCATCTGGAAGACATTGGCGCAGATACGGTTTTATCGGCTGGCGGCGGGTCTACCATCGGATTGGGAAAAGCGCTCGCTTTGCGCTGCGGTGTACGGCAGTTCGCATTGCCTACGACTTATGCCGGCAGCGAATGCACACCCATTTTGGGGCAGACAGAAAACGGTGTCAAAACCACTATGAAAGACGCGCGGTTGCGTCCCGATGTGGTGCTCTATGATCCAGAACTGGTCGCAACCTTGCCTGTTGCGATGACGGTGACCAGCGCGCTGAATGCGATGGCCCATGCGGTCGAGGCGCTCTACGCTCAGGACCGTACCCAAAGCGCGACCGAGCTGGCGATTTTGGGCTTGAAATCCTTTGCTGAAGCGCTGCCTGCCGTTCTGCGGAGGCCTGATGATCTGGAGGCCCGCCTTGCGACGCAGCAGGGCGCTTGGGCCTGCGGCACGGTTCTGGGGCAAGTTGGCATGGCGCTGCACCACAAGCTTTGCCACACATTAGGGGGCAGCTTCGACCTGCCCCATGCAGAAACCCATGCTATCATGCTGCCTCATGCAACGGCCTATAACCAAAGCGCAGTAAAAGACGCGTTGGGTCCGGTACTGGATATCTTTGGCGGCGCTACCCCGGCACGCGGCCTTTGGGAGTTTGCCAAGGCTCAAGGCGCGCCGATGGCGCTACGGGACTTGGGGCTTCGCGAAGCGGATCTTGATCGGGCGGCGGATTTGGCGGTGCAGAATCCCTATTGGAATCCCAAAGCCATCACGGGTCCTGAAATCAGGGCCCTGCTCGGCCGGGCTTGGTCCGGAGAGCCACCTGAATAACCCATTCAAAAGACACAACGATAAGGCGCGAGGAGGACGCGCCCTTCAAGGGGAGGAGGACCCATGATCAATCGTCGTACACTGTTAAAGACCAGCGCCGCTGCTGGGCTCGTGTCTGCAAGCGGGCTTGCCACGCCGGCGCTCGCCACCGGGGCCAAGATCAAACTGGGCTATGTCAGCCCGCAATCGGGGCCGCTTGCGGCCTTCTCAGAGGCAGATAAGTTTATTCTTGATGGCTTTGCCCAAAGCGCGGCGGGCAAGCATTTCGAGGTCATCGTCAAAGACAGCCAATCGAACCCCAATCGCGCCGCCGATGTGGCGCGCGAACTGGTGGTTGAGGATGAGATTGACCTCATGCTCGTGGCCTCGACGCCTGAGACCACCAATCCGGTTGCAACCACCTGCGAAGCCGAAGAGGTGCCCTGTATCTCTACGGTCGCCCCGTGGCAGCCCTGGTTTATTGGCCAGCAAGGCAACCCAGGGGATCCGGGCTCCTGGGAGCGGTTCTACTACAGCTACCATTTCTTTTGGGGGCTTGAAGACATTATTGCAGTGTTCAACGCCATGTGGGGGCAGTTGGATACGAACAAATCCGTGGGCGCGCTGTACCCAAATGA
>SPLB01000240.1 GCA_004566265.1 Paracoccaceae bacterium
CGAAATAACGGCTTGGTTCTTAGAATGGCCATTGTCATTACCTATCCACAGGCCTTATGCTCGCCGGACGGGAAGTCGTTCATATGACCACGAACGCTGCATCCGATGATGAGATTTACAGTTTCTGGATTTTGTCCGGCCTTTGCCGAGAAATTCGAGACGGTACAGTTGGCTGCTTTTTCAGGGCAGCAAGTGACGCCTGTCCCGACCAAGGTCGGGTAGGAAATAACGGGCAGGGTTCGGGATATCCCACCTGTCGGAGAAGAAACGCGATGATAAGCGCGACAGACTTGAGCATGGCAGCAGTGAACCCGGGTATTTTATCCGGAAATGCGACGTGCACCGCGCGCTACAGCATCGCCCTGACAAGACACCCCTTAAACCGTATGCTCAATGCCGGGCCGACAGGCAGCAGTGCTGTTTCGCGCTCCGCGTCCCATACGTGTGCGCAAGGTTGGTGCAACCCAAGGAAAAATGGCGAAAAAGATGCTAATAGATGCCACGCACGCGGAAGAAACCCGCGTTGTGGTGGTAGATGGAAACAAGGTTGAGGAATTTGACTTTGAATCCGAAAACAAGCGCCAGCTGGCTGGCAATATTTATCTGGCAAAAGTAACCCGGGTCGAACCGTCCCTCCAGGCTGCTTTCGTGGATTACGGTGGGAACCGTCATGGTTTCCTGGCATTCTCAGAAATCCACCCTGACTACTATCAGATACCCGTCGCTGACCGCGAAATGCTGATGGAAGAAGAACGCGCATACGCCGAAGCAATGCGTGCACGCGATGACGAGGAAGAAGAGACCAAACAGCGTAAGTCGCGCTCGCGCGGGCGTGGCCGCTCACGTGCAGATAAGTCCGCAACCAAGGCGGCTCGGATTGAAAACGACGATCTGGTTGAAACCAAGGAAGTCGATATCTCAGAAGGCGGGGGCGCCGACGCGCCGGCGACTGAGATCTCTGGAATGGAGACGATTGACCTGAGGGATGATCAGGCAGTGGCTGACGTCGAGTTGGCGGAAGTTCCTGAAGGCGCTACTCCGGTGGAGACCGGTGTTGAAACACCAGTTGGAGAGCGAAGAGACGCGACAGCCGCTGAAGTTGATGACCCTGCTGAAACGGCTCCGACCGAAGCCCTTGATATTTCGGAAGCGGTTGAAACCACGGCGCAAACCATTCAAGCTGAGCCTGACGGCGATGCAGTTCCCTCGGAAGCAACGGGGACGACAGAAGATGGCGTTTCTGCGTCCGATGCGATTGTGGCCGACGTCGCTTCTGAAGAGGCCGCCGCTGAAATTCCTTCAGACATCTCATCTGAGTCTCCTGACGGGGCCGTGGAAATTAACGCTGTGGACGAGGCCAACGAAACTTCGCTCAGCGATGGGGACCCGGCGGACGAACCAGACGAGAGCACCGAAAAAGAAGCCGACGCTGCCTCAAAAGATGACAGTATCGAATCTGTCGCGGATGAAGATGATAGCGAAGATATTCGTCCCGTGCGCAAGCCGCGTCCGCGCCGCTACAAAATCCAAGAGGTCATCAAGGTCCGTCAGGTCCTCCTGGTGCAGGTCGTCAAAGAAGAACGCGGCAACAAAGGCGCAGCCCTGACCACCTACCTGTCGCTGGCAGGCCGTTACTGCGTGTTGATGCCGAACACAGCCCGTGGCGGTGGCATCTCCCGCAAGATCACCAATGCCGCGGATCGCAAAAAGCTTAAAGAAATCGCAACCGAGATGGACGTGCCAACCGGCGCGGGCCTGATCGTTCGCACCGCTGGGGCAAAACGCACCAAATCCGAAATCAAGCGCGATTATGAATACCTGCAGCGCATGTGGGAGCAGATCCGCGAGTTGACGCTGAAATCCATCGCGCCTGCCAAAATCTATGAAGAGGGCGACCTGATCAAACGCTCCATCCGCGATCTGTATTCTCGCGAGATTGATGAAGTTCTGGTCGAAGGCGACCGCGGCTATCGCAACGCCAAGGACTTCATGAAAATGATCATGCCGTCCCACGCCAAACACGTAAAAAACTACCAGGACCAGTTGCCGCTGTTTGCACGCTTTCAGGTTGAAACGTACCTCGGCGGCATGTTTAACCCGACCGTTCAATTGAAGTCTGGTGGCTATATTGTGATCGGCGTGACCGAGGCCTTGGTGGCGATCGACGTGAACTCGGGCCGCGCAACCAAAGAAGGCTCCATTGAGGAAACCGCGCTTAAGACCAACCTTGAAGCCGCAGATGAGGTGGCACGCCAGTTGCGGTTGCGCGATCTTGCCGGTCTGATCGTCATTGACTTCATCGACATGGACGAGCGAAAAAACAATACCGCCGTCGAAAAACGCATGAAGGACAAGCTGAAGACCGACCGCGCCCGTATCCAGGTGGGGCGCATATCGGGCTTTGGTCTGATGGAAATGTCCCGTCAACGTCTGCGTCCCGGCATGATCGAGGCCACAACACAGCCCTGCCCTCACTGCCATGGTACAGGTCTGATCAGATCCGACGACAGCATGGCGTTGTCGGTCCTGCGCCAGATTGAAGAAGAAGGCACGCGGGGTCGCTCACGCGAAGTGCTGGTGAAATGTCCGGTCGATATTGCCAACTATTTGATGAACCAGAAGCGTGAGCACATCGCCCAGATCGAAGCGCGCTATGGTATGTCTGTGCGGATCGAAGGCGACCCACATTTGGTCAGCCCCAACTTCTCGATTGAGAAATTCAAAACTGCATCGCGTAAGGTGCAGGCTGTACCTGCTGCTGTAGTGTCTGTGGATGCGTCGCTGATGAGTCAAGTCGACTCTGACGAGCTCGAGGCGGAAGAGGAGACTGAAGCAGATGCTCAGGTGCCTGAAGCCGTTGAGGCCACGGAGGGCGAGGAAGATGGCGACAAGAAAAAACGCCGTCGCCGTCGTCGTCGACGTCGCAAGGGCGGCAACAGCGAAACCACTGAAACCGTCGATAACACCGACGCCGCCAGTGAAGGGACCGCTGGTGCAACCGAAACCATAGAAGGCGCGGCTGACAGCGAAGGTGGCGTTTCTCCTGTGGAAGAGGACGACTCTGAAGCGCCGAAAAAGCGTAAGCGCACCCGGACGCGGAGCCGGTCCCGAAAGCAGCCATCTCATACCGAGGCGCCGCATGCTGAGGGGACGGAACCTGATCCAACCGC
>SPLB01000043.1 GCA_004566265.1 Paracoccaceae bacterium
GCAGGGAGCCGAAATCGCAGGAGGAGCGATTGTTGACGCGGGGGCTGCCTTGATTGTGGCCGAGGACCCCCGCCAGGCGTTGGCGGGCGCGGCTGCCTTGTGGTTCGGGGCGCAACCTCCCGTGATTACCGCCGTGACGGGGACCAATGGGAAGACTTCCGTTGCAACTTTTCTGCGTCAGATCTGGACCGAACTGGGCTATGAGGCGGTAAATTTGGGCACCACCGGAGTTGAGGGCGCCTGGAGCCATCCGCTTGCTCACACCACACCGGAGCCCATCACCCTGCACAATGCCCTGGCGGCTGCTGCAGACGCGGGCGTGACTCACGTTGCGATGGAAGCGTCGTCACACGGGCTTGACCAGCGTCGTTTAGATGCGGTGCAGCTGGTGGCCGCAGGCTTCACAAACTTTACGCAAGACCATCTGGACTATCACGAGACTTTTGATGCCTACTTTGACGCGAAAGCAGGGCTGTTTTGTCGTGTGCTGCCGGAAGAAGCTGTGGCTGTGATCAATATGAATGACCCGCGTGGTACCGAGATGCGCGCTATTGCTGCCGCACGTGGGCAAGAGATTATCGCCGTGGGCCGCGGTTTGGGTGACCTCAGCCTGAGTGGTGTGCGTGTCGATGCCAACGGGCAGGACATTCGCTTCAATTGGCATGATCGACCGTTTCAAGTGCGTCTGAACCTGATTGGTGCCTTCCAGGCGGAAAACGTATTGGTGGCTGCCGGTCTGGCGATTGCCAGCGGAGAGGACCCCGAGCGCGTTTTTGAAACCCTGCCGCATTTGGGCACTGTCCGCGGGCGCATGGAGCTTGCGGCTACGCGCGACTCTGGCGCGACAGTTTTTGTTGACTATGCCCACACGCCCGATGCTGTTGCGACTGCGATTAAAGCACTGCGCCCACACGTTATGGGGCGGTTAATTGCCATTGTTGGTGCAGGCGGCGATCGCGATCGCACGAAAAGGCCGCTCATGGGTCAGGCTGCCTATGAGAACGCGGATGTTGTGATCGTGACCGATGACAACCCGCGCAGTGAAGACCCGGATGTGATCCGTGCCGAGGTCAAAAGCGGTGCACAAAACGCCGTTGAGGTTGCAGATCGCGCCGAAGCGATCCTGCGCGGAGTCGATCTGCTTGGCCCTGGCGACGCGCTTTTGATCTGCGGCAAGGGCCATGAAACGGGACAAATCGTTGGGGACGATGTGCTGCCGTTTGACGATGTCGAACAGGCAAGCATGGCGGTTGCCGCATTGGATGGGAAACTGGTATGACACTTTGGACCGCGAAAGAGGCTGAGGCGGCAACCGGCGGGCGGGCACATGGCGATTGGTCCGTGAACGGGATTTCCATTGACACCCGCACCATTACGCGAGGTGATTTGTTTGTGGCTCTGAAGGCCGCGCGGGATGGGCATGACTTTGTCGCGCAAGCCCTAAAAAAAGGGGCAGGGGCGGCGCTGGTATCCTATGTGCCGGACGGCCTGTCTGCTGGCGCGCCATTGCTGATCGTCGATGATGTCCAAACCGGCCTAGAAGCGCTTGGCGCCGCTGCGCGTGCGCGCACAAATGCCAAGGTCGTTGCGGTGACTGGCTCCGTTGGGAAAACCTCTACCAAGGAAATGCTGGTCTCCATGCTGGCAGATCAGGGGCGGACCCATGCTGCGGTGTCCAGCTACAACAATCACTGGGGGGTGCCGCTGACACTTGCACGGATGCCGCGTGACACGGAATTTGCTGTGGTCGAGGTGGGAATGAACCACCCCGGCGAAATCGCGCCTTTGGTTCGGCAGGCCCGCCCGCATGTGGCGATGGTCACTACAGTGGCCCCCGTGCATGTTGAGGCCTTCGCGGACGTTGAGGGTATTGCACGCGAAAAAGCCGCGATCATGGAAGGGCTGGAACCCGGCGGCGTCGCCATCTTGAATGCGGACCTGAATGAGACGCCAGTGCTGGTGTCAGCGGCCGATCGGCTTGGCGTTCGCGCCCGTTGGTTTGGCACGACATCGGATGAGTATCATCTGGGCGACGTCATCTTAAGTGGTGAAAAAACCTGTGCTGCAGTGAGCTGTAAAGGGGCATCCAAAACCCTGTCGATTCAGTCCCTTGGTGCTCATTTCGCCATGAATGCGCTGGGCGCCTTGGCGGCGGTTGACGCGTTGGGTGCTGATCTTGATCAGGCCATTCAGAATCTGGCGTCCTGGTCCCCGGTTCAGGGACGCGGTGCGCGTTTGTCCATTCCAGTCGCCGGGGGAGCGATTACAGTTCTGGACGACAGCTACAATGCAAACCCGACGTCTGTTGGGGCCGCGCTCGCCGTTTTGGTTGCCACTCCAACCGCAGGGCGGCGGATTGCCTGTCTCGGTGATATGGGGGAGCTTGGCGAAGAGGCCGAGGCTCTTCATGCAGGGCTTGCCGCATATGACACGATGTCCGGAGTTGATGCAGTCTATTCTGTGGGGCCATTGATGCGGAACCTCCATCAAGCCTTACCCCAAGGACATGCGGGAAAATGGTTTGAAACCAGCACGGAGGCCGCAGCCGCTTTGATGCAGGATCTGTCGAGTGGCGATATTCTGCTGGTCAAAGGGTCAAATTATATGCAGCTCGTTCGTGTGGTTGACGCGCTTCGGGAAATGGGTCAAGGCAACTGATCTGCTGGCACGTCGACTTGCGGGACGCGTCCCGACGGCAAAACCGGCCTTTGATCGGGAAAAAAGACGCTTAGAAAGACGAGGAACCGGCTGAGATGCTTTACTGGTTGACCGCACTATCAGATGGAGGGGATTTCTTTAATCTCTTTCGCTACATCACTTTTCGGGCTGGCGGCGCCTTTTTAACGGCTCTGGTTTTCGGCTTTGTTTTTGGCAAGCCGCTGATCAATGTATTGCGCAAAAAACAGGGCAAGGGGCAACCGATCCGTGACGATGGTCCGGAGGGGCATTTTGTGAAGGCAGGCACGCCGACAATGGGCGGGTTGTTGATTGTGGGGGCGCTGTTGACCGCGACCCTTCTGTGGGCACGCTGGGACAATCCCTTTGTCTGGATGGTCCTGTTTGTCACCCTCGGTTTTGCGCTCATTGGTTTTGTGGATGACTATGCCAAAGTCTCCAAACAGAGCACCGCAGGGGTGCCGGGCAAGGTGCGGCTTGCGCTGGGCATTGCCATTGCAGCGGCAGCGGCGGTTTGGTCCACTTGGCATCACCCGGACGCCCTGCAAAACCAGCTGGCCTTGCCTGTGTTCAAGGATGTGCTTTTGAACCTTGGGATGTTCTACATCCCGTTTTCGGTCATCGTGATCGTCGGTTCTGCTAATGCGGTGAACCTCACTGATGGTCTTGATGGTCTCGCGATTATGCCGGTCATGATTGCAGCCGGCGCATTGGGTATTATCGCCTATGCCGTTGGTCGCGTTGATTTTACTGAGTATCTCGACGTGCATTATGTTCCCGGCACCGGTGAGATCCTGGTATTTACTGCCGCCTTGTTTGGCGGTGGTTTGGGCTTTCTTTGGTACAATGCGCCGCCTGCGGCTGTCTTCATGGGGGACACAGGTTCGCTGGCTTTGGGAGGTGCGCTGGGTGCGATTGCTGTTGCCACCAAACACGAGTTGGTTCTGGCCATTGTCGGCGGGCTCTTTGTGGTCGAAGCGCTCTCTGTGATCGTGCAAGTCCTTTACTTCAAGCGCACCGGTCGCCGTGTGTTCCTGATGGCGCCGATCCACCATCACTACGAGAAAAAAGGCTGGGCAGAGCCGACCATTGTAATCCGGTTCTGGATCATTTCCCTGATCCTCGCAATGATTGGTCTGGCGACCCTAAAAGTTCGCTAAAGCCTCAGAACACCCAGTCATCGGCGCGGCGTCATTGCCGGGCCGCTTGCATTTTGGAGGCCGGCCTGTACTGGGTGGTCTAAAATCAACTCGCGGAGGCAATGCGATGATCCCGGTCAGAGGTTACAAAGGCGCACAGGTGGCAGTGCTGGGGCTCGGTCGTTCGGGCTTAGTGGCGGCGCGGGCGCTGGCTGCGGGTGGGGCAGCTCCAATCTGCTGGGATGATAACCCCGCTGCGCGCGACCTGGCCGGGGGCGAAGGGTTCTCTTGCCGCGATCTGTCCAAA
>SPLB01000044.1 GCA_004566265.1 Paracoccaceae bacterium
ACAGGATGGTTATTGTCGATCGTCAGATTGTTCCAGCCCATGTGAGGCACTTTGAGACCAGGGTCATTGGGGGTAATTTTCACAACATCACCAGCGACCCAGCCCAGCCCGGAGGTTTCTTCATATTCATGACCTGTGGTGGCCATCAGTTGCATGCCCACACAGATGCCGAGGAAAGGGCGGCCTTTTTGTTCGACCGCCTCAACCATAGCGTCATAAAGGCCTTTGTGGCCGCGCAGCTCTGCTGCACAAGCCGGGAAGGCCCCATCGCCGGGTAGGACCAGACGGTCCGCACGGGCCACGACATCAGCGTCAGAAGTCACCACAACTGCGCCCGCGTCCATCTCTCGTGCCATGCGCTGAAATGCTTTCTCGGCAGAGTGCAGGTTGCCGCTCTCATAGTCGATGATTGCTGTCAGCATTTCAGAGGGCACCTTTGGTCGAAGGGATTGCATCCGCTTTGCGCGGGTCGGTTTCCACCGCCGTGCGCAGGGCGCGCGCCACGGCTTTGAATGCGGCTTCTGCAATGTGGTGGCTGTTCACGCCGTGGATCTGATCCACGTGCAGGGTGATGCCGCCATGGGTCGAAAAGCCTTGGAAAAACTCGCGCACCAGTTCGGTGTCAAACGTGCCAATCTTCTGGGTTGGGAGGTCGACATTCCAAACCAGAAAAGGGCGGGCCGCCAGGTCCAGCGCGGCGCGGACCTGCGCGTCATCCATAGGCAAATGGCATTCGCCATAGCGATTGATGCCCTTTTTGTCGCCGAGCGCCTCGACCAGCGCCTGACCCAGCGCAATTCCGGTGTCTTCAACGGTGTGGTGGTCGTCGATGTGGTAATCACCCTTGGCGCGGATCGTGAAATCGATCAGCGAATGGCGCGACAGCTGGTCCAGCATATGGTCAAAGAACCCGACGCCGGTCTGGTTGTCATAAGCACCGGTGCCGTCGAGGTTGATTTCCACCGAAATCTCGGTCTCGGCAGTCTTGCGGGTCACTTTTGCTGTGCGCATGGGCAATTTCCTTGATTTGACCCATGCGCTTATAGGGGCTTGGGGCGCACAGGCCAAGCCTTGCCGTTCGGTGCAAAACTCTCACCCTTAAATGTGCCCCTCACTGCGCAAGTCATCGTAGGCCGCATCCACGCCCGCTTTTGCCCGGCGCAGCATCTCGTCCACCTGATCTTTGGTGATGATCAGTGGCGGACAGAACGCCAGCGCATTGCCTGCGACGGCGCGCAGGATCAGCCCGTTCTGCTGACAGTGTTTCACGGCTGCTGCGCCGCCTTTGCCGCCAGCAATGGTTGCACCGGTGGTTTTGTCAGAAACCAGCTCAAGTGCGGCGATCAGCCCCTTGCCGCGCACCTCGCCCACCAGCGGGTGATCGGCGAAGATATCGCGCAATGTGTCTTGCAGATAGGTGCCGACTTCTGCCGCGTGATCAAAGATCTTGTCTCGTTCGTAGATCTCTAGCGTCTTCAGGGCTGCCGCGCAGGCCACTGGATGGCCCGAATACGTGTAGCCGTGCCCGAACACACCTACCTCATTGGTCTGAGCAACGATGGCCTCGTACATCCAGCCTGGAATAATGGCCGCAGACAGAGGCATGTAGGCTGAAGACAACTGCTTCGCGAGGCTCATCAGGTCTGGCTTGATCCCCATAGTGGTGCAGCCAAAATCTGAGCCGGTGCGCCCAAACCCACAGATGACCTCATCCGCCCAGATCAAAATGCCGTATTTGCGCAAGAGCGCCTGCAAGCCTTCGTAGTAGCCCTCAGGTGGAACGATCACACCAGAGGCTCCGGTGATTGGCTCAACAATCATGGCGGCAATGGTGTCAGGGCCTTCGGCGAGGATCAGTTGTTCCAGATTGTTCAGGATCCGTTCAACAAACTGCGCTTCCGTCTCATTGCCCTTGCGGCCGGTGTAGTAGTGTGGGGCGTCCGTGCGATGGATGTTCAGTGCGCCAAGCGGCGCATCAAAATGCGTCAGGTTGGCCGGCAAAGATGTCAGTGACCCTGCAGCCACGGTGACCCCGTGATAGCCGCGCTCTCGGGTTAGAATTTTACGTTTTTCCGGTTTGCCGATGGCATTGAAGTAATAACGCAGCATTTTCAGATGGCTGTCATTGGCATCAGATCCGGAGTTGCCAAAGAAGACATAGGCGTCCTCAACTGGGACCATGGCTTTTAGTTTATCTGCAAGCTCCATGACCGGTTTATGTGTTTTGCCGCCGAAGCTGTGCTGAAAGGGAAGGGTGTTGAGCTGAGCGGTGATCGCGTCAATGAGCTCCTGGTTAGAGTAGCCCAGCGACGTGCACCACAGACCGGCAAGGCCCTCAATATATTCGCGCCCCTGGTCGTCATAGACATAAATACCTTCGCCACGCTCCAGCACCAGCTGCTCAGTCGCGGTGAAATTTGTGGTGGGGTAGATGACGGATGCCATGGGGGTCCTTGCTTTCTTTGTTGCAAAAAACATTGCGCCAGTCGGCCGCCAGGTCAAAGGAAATTTGATCAAATATTGCAGAGCAGAGCGAGGCAAAAAAACAAACGCTGCCCAGAGGGCAGCGTTTTGTACTGAGTGATTGGAGCGGGCGAGGCGATTCGAACGCCCGACCCTAACCTTGGCAAGGTTATGCTCTACCCCTGAGCTACGCCCGCTTTCTTTCGGTGAGGCGGGTTCTAGGCAATACCGTCGAAGGTCGCAAGGGGAAAATTTCAAAAAGGAAGAACTTTTTTATCGTTTATAAATTTCAGTACCTTATGTGGTTTCATTCACTCTGTGGCCTGCTTGTATTGCCAGGAGAATCTGCTCCTGATTGCTCAATTTGCAGGAGATGAATTCAGAGCCTGTGCAGGGCGGCAGGCCGAGTGCGCGGATCAATTGGGCGTCCTTTCGACCCTCAAGCACGACGATGCTCTCGCGTGCCAGGACATCCCGTGTACCTGTGCCGCCATCGGAACGAATGCGGCGCATGAAGTCCTTTTGACGGGCGACAGCCTCCACCACGTCGCGTGGAATAATGCGCGACTGCACGCGGCGAAAAAGCGTGGCCATGCGAAT
>SPLB01000045.1 GCA_004566265.1 Paracoccaceae bacterium
CAAGAATGGTATTGTCCGGACTGATCAAAAACACTGGTACCGGCAGCGACGCCCAGATGGCACTGTTTTCGGCCTGCTGCGCAAGCGTGTTCATCATGCCGTAATCTCCCTGTTGGCGCCAAGAATGGCCTCTGGCAGCAAGTCCAGCACCTCTGCGGGGGCTATCGCGGTCAGCACTTGTCGGCGCAGGACCGAAGGAGTCTGCGCCTGATCCATGTACCACCCCAGATGTTTGCGTGACACTCGCAGGCCCAGATCCAAGCCATAAAACCCCAACACTGCCTCGTAGTGCTTTGAAATCATGTCCACAAGGTCACTGCCCTCGGGGACATCTGGCGCTGGGCTGCCCCAGATGTCATGCGCCACTTGCGCCAGAAGCCAGGGTTTTCCCTGCGCGCCACGGCCAATCATCACCCCATTCGCGCCCGATGCCGTCAGCGCGGCGCGAGCTGTGTCCGTGTCCACAATGTCGCCATTTGCCAAAAGCGGCACGTCAATGGCCGCTCGAACCTCGGAGATCGCCCGCCAATCGGCAGACCCCTTGTAAAATTGGCATCGGGTACGTCCATGAATTGTCACCATCTGCACACCAACGTCCTGTGCGCGGCGTGCGACATCGGGGGCGTTTAGACAGTTGTCGTCCCACCCCAGACGTGTTTTGAGCGTCACCGGCACATCCACCGCACTCACCACCGCCTCAATGAGGCTAAGTGCATGATCGGGCGTTTTCAGCAAGGCAGACCCCGAAAAGCCATTGGTCACCTTCTTCGCAGGGCACCCCATATTGATGTCGATCACCTTTGCCCCACGATCTGCCACTTGCCGGGCGGCTTCGGCCATCCAAATGGCTTCGCGCCCCGCCAGCTGCACCGCTGTGTTCTCCACATCCGCGCTCAGTTCTGCGCGTTCGCGCACGCCGGGTTTCGCCTGCACCATCTCCTGGCTGGCCACCATCTCGCTGACCATCAGGCCAACACCAAAGGAACGGACCAGATCACGGTACGGACGGTCGGTGATCCCTGCCATAGGGGCTAGCGCAATGGGAGGCTCCAAATGTGTGGTTCCGATGGGAAAGGACACCTGCTTAATCCTTGTGCATGTGTGGGTAAAATAGGCCGAAAGATCGGTATGCTCCATCCCAAGCACCTCTTCCAGCCTGTTTTCACAGCGCCACTGCTTATTTTTTCAGCACACCTCTCAGGTGGATTGCGCTTCTCAAGGCGGCACCGTAAAGACGGAACACGCTTTAAGGCTTTTTGTAGGTGAAAGCAGTTGTCATGAAAACAGCGGTTCTTATCGTTGCTGCGGGTCGCGGCACGCGGGCGGGCGGAGGGATGGCGAAACAATGGCGCTCCCTGTCTGATCGTCGCGTAATCGACTGGACCCTTCAAGCATTTCGCGACGCGGGCCATGACCTGATTGCCGTTGTCCGGAACCCAAATGATCCGGACGCGACCGCCGCGCTGGCAACACATGCTGACTGCATTATCGTGGACGGCGGAGCGGAGCGTGCGCACTCTGTCCGCAATGGCCTCGCCGCGCTTGCCGCACATAACCCGGATCTCGTGCTGATCCACGACGCCGCACGCCCCTGCGTGTCTGTTGATATGATTAGCAATATCATCAATGCATTGGAGCACTCAGTTGCGGCGGCACCTGGCCTTGCAGTCTCGGATGCGCTTTGGACCGGCGCTGAAAACCAAGTTTCTGGCACCCAGGACCGCACCGGTCTTTTTGCCGCACAAACGCCCCAAGGCTTTCACTTCGATGCGATCCTCGCCGCGCATGAAGCACATCCGGGCTTGGCGGCCGATGATGTCGAGGTCGCCCGCACCTTTGGCCTGCCGGTGACCATCATCGAAGGCTGCAGCGAAAACATCAAAATCACCCGGCCCGAGGATTTTGCCCGCGCCGAACGTATTCTGGGAAAGAACATGGATATCAGACTTGGCAATGGCTATGACGTGCATCGCTTTGGCCCCGGCGATCATGTCATTCTGTGTGGCGTGGCCGTGCCCCACAACCGCAGCCTCCAGGGACACTCGGATGCCGATGTTGGGATGCATGCCATAACCGACGCAATCTACGGGGCGTTGGCTGAAGGCGACATTGGCCGCCATTTCCCGCCAAGTGATCCCCAGTGGAAAGGCGCAGCGTCCAAAATTTTCCTGCGCCACGCTGCTGATCTGGTCCGCACGCTGGGCTATGACCTGTCAAACATCGACTGTACGCTTGTCTGCGAATACCCGAAGATCGGCCCGCATGCCGCTGCAATGCAAGAAACAATAGCTGATATTCTTGGAGTGGACCCATGCCGCGTGTCGATCAAGGCAACAACATCCGAACGGCTTGGCTTCACTGGGCGTGAAGAAGGCATTGCCGCTCTGGCCACCGCCGCCCTGTGCAAAGGATAAAGTATGAAACTCTCCCAAGTCCTTGGCACCTGCGGCGGCCTAGGTTATCTGAAACCAGCGCCCGGCACATGGGGATCACTGGTTACCCTGCCCGCCACTCTGGCGGTGCATACAGTTGGTGGCTTCCCTCTAGTGGCCGCTACGACACTCGCCGCCATTGGTCTCGGCTTCTGGGCCGCCGCAGACATGACCAGAGGCCAAGAAGATTTGGACCCGTCCGAATTTGTTCTGGATGAATTTGCTGGCCAAATGCTCGCGCTCTGGGCGCTGTCGCTTCCCGCATGGCTGCATGGGCTCAGTATTTCCGCACTCTGGCCCGGTTGGATCGCTGCGTTTGTGCTGTTCCGCTTGTTTGACATCTGGAAACCCGGCCCTGTAGGCTGGGCCGACCGCAAAAAAGGCCCGTTTGGCGTGATGATGGATGATGTGATCGCCGGCGCGATGGCGGCGGTCGGCGTTGTGCTCCTGGCGGGCTTTTCTCATGGGGTGCTTGGCCTGTGACCGTTGATATTTCTGCGCTTTTGGACGCGGCCAAGGCCAAGAGACTGACCGTCTCTACGGCCGAAAGCTGCACCGGTGGCCTGATCGCCGCCGCCCTCACCGAAATAGCAGGATCGTCTGCCGTGGTGGATCGGGGGTTTGTCACCTACTCCAATCAAGCCAAACACGACATGCTGGGCGTTCTCATCTCAACGCTCGACGCGCATGGTGCGGTCAGCGAAGAGGTTGCGGTGCAAATGGCGGAAGGGGCGCTTGTCAACTCCGGCAGTGACATAGCGGTCTCTGTTA
>SPLB01000241.1 GCA_004566265.1 Paracoccaceae bacterium
ATCAACGTGGCTCATGGCGCTCTCTATACTTAAGTAACACGACACTGATGGCTGATTGCTATTGCGGCAACGCGAGCCCGTCGAGGGAGTATAGTGCCTCTAAAGTAAATAATCTGAAAACTCGCATCTCAGGTTCAGATTTGCGCGACTGAAAACCTTTTGCGGCACAGGTCACATAGCTGATGTGTCACGCGACATAATTTAGGGTATGCGAGACGGAGTGCAGGTTTCTGTTGCCAGGTACCTGCGAACCCCGCCTTACGCGGCTAGGCGTAAGGACTTAGTTTCGGCGACATTTACAGCTTACGCTGCAACTGCCATTGCCGGAGCACGATTGTCATTTGCAATTGTACAAGTTTCGCCGATAACGGTGGCAGACAGCCGAGACAAAGCTAACCCCTTTAGACGTCCGTCGATCCTATTTCGTCCCCTTGATCCCCAAATGAAGGATTTTTGGTGGAGACGCCGGGTACCGCCCCCGGGTCCGATCCGTTTATTACGAGCGCGTTTATGTCCATAGTCCCGAAGGACAGATCCCAATATATGCGCTCAATGGACGGAGTTGAAGGGCAAAAAAACCAAAAGCGAATATTCCGGCTTTGCTTTTGCTGGGTTCTTGTCGTCAGGTCCGGGCGGCCCTTTTAGCTATGGCTTTTCGGCTGAGGGCCATGGTTTCACGTTGGAGATCATCCAGACCGGCCACCACACTTGAGGCATCTTTCTGTTCCATCGCATCCGCAATCCGTATGTGTAGGGCGATCAGGGTTTCGCGATAGGGCGAAATGAACGTGATCATATTCATGAGGGGCTGCATGGCCTCAACCGCACCGGCAAGCTGATAACTCAGCACCGGGTTCATGGCCGCATCCACCAGCGCACGGTGGAAACCGACATCCGACGCGCAAAAGTCGCTGTCGGCAAGGTCTGGTTCCTGCTGACGGGCAATCTCGCTGCGCATCCGATTCAGATGCTCGTCCTCGCGCCGTTCGGCTGCCAAGGGCGCACAGGCACGTTCCATTGTGTAGCGTGCCTCGCAGGCGGTTTCGAAATCTACTTCGTTCATGGACAACAGAAGCGTCGATGTGGTGATTTGCTGCCGGTAGGCCTCCGCATAGCTGAGGCGGTTCACAAAGGCCCCTCCGGTGGCGCCGCGCTGCGTGCGGATCAACGATTGCGCGGCCAGACGTTTCAGGGCTTCGCGCACGGTCGGGCGTGAGACGCAGAATTGTGTTGAGAGCTCTGCTTCCGACGGTAGCCGTGCATCGACAATCAGTTCACCGGACACAATTGCGTCGCGGATGGCTGCGGCAATCTGCGCCGACAGGTCTGCACTGGCTTTCTGCGGTCGGGTCACGTGGAAACGGATCCTTGTTGACAGGATCTTAATTGTCAGACAATTAATTGTAAGACATTTAATGATCAGGTTGCAGTTACGGCAATTCGGGCCTGCTTTGCAAGATCTCGTGCGGCGTTGAGCAAGCACGCAAAGGAGGGAGACGACGATGTTCAAGGCATTCCTGCTGGAGAAAGACGAAGAGAGCGGTCTGGCACGGGGTCAGATCACAGAGCTGTCCGACGATCAGTTGCCTGAGGGTGAGGTTACAGTTGCGGTGGATTTCAGCACGGTGAACTACAAGGACGGCCTGTGCCTGAGCGCCAATGGCGGCGGATTGGTGCGCAACTACCCGCATGTGCCGGGGATAGACTTCGCAGGGACGGTGGAGGCGTCGTCTGACGACCGCTACGTGCCCGGCGATCGCGTGGTCCTGACCGGTTGGCGCGTCGGCGAGGTCCACTGGGGCGGCTATGCACAGAAGGCCCGAGTGAAGGCCGACTGGCTTGTGCCACTGCCCGACGGCATCACCGCGCAACAGGCGATGGCGGTCGGCACCGCAGGCTTTACCGCGATGTTGGCCGTTATGGCGCTGGAAGACCATGGGCTTGCACCGGGTCGGGGGCCAGTCCTTGTCACCGGTGCGGCCGGCGGGGTTGGATCGGTTGCCTGCGCGCTCTTGGCAAGCCTTGGCTATGAGGTGGCTGGTGTAACGGGACGTCCCGAAACCGAAGAGTACCTGAGAGACCTAGGGGCAACACAGATCGTGCACCGCGCCGAAATAAATGAAACCGTGAAATCTCCACTCGAGCGCGAGACCTGGGGAGGCTGCGTGGACGCGGTTGGCGGCGAAATGCTGGCCCGTGTTCTGGGCCAGATGCGCTATGGTGCCTCTGTGGCTGCGGTGGGCCTTGCCGGTGGCGCAAAGCTGCCTGCCAGCGTCATTCCCTTCCTGCTGCGCGGGGTGAACCTGTTGGGCATCGATTCGGTCATGCAACCCTACGACAACCGCATGCGCGCTTGGGAACGGGTTGCCCGCGATCTGCCGATGGACAAGCTAGAGTCGATGATGCAGCCCGCAGTATTGAGCGATCTTCCAAAGCTGGGCGAAGATATCCTTGCAGGCCGCGTCAAAGGTCGCGTGGTGGTCGACGTTAACGGCTGACGAATGAGCTGTCTAAGGCGCCAAAATGACGAAAAAAAGGGTTCAGGTCTGTTGACGGGTCCTCAGCTAAGCCTAACTGCAGGTATCGTTTGAAAACAGAAAGACGAGGCAGAGGCGTATGACAGGTCAGGGACCAGTGATCTGGTGGATCCGACGAGATCTACGGCTGCGGGACAATCCAGCCCTGAACGAAGCCATTGCCCTTGCCAAAGGCGCGGGGGTGATCCCGCTCTATATTCTCGATCCACTGGATGCGGCGATGGGCGCCGCGCCGCAGTTTCGTCTTGGTCTCGGCCTTAAGAAATTCGACAAAACACTAAGAGGCTGCGGATCGCAGTTGAACATCCGGCGCGGAGATGCGCTGGCGGTTTTGAAAGAAATTTGCACCGAGGTTGGCGCGCAAGCCGTGGTCTGGTCCCGCGCCTATGATCCAGAAGCGATTGCCCGCGACACGGGTGTTAAATCCGCGCTCAAAGATGTTGGAATTCTGGCTAAATCCACCGGTGGGCGGGTGCTGTTTGAACCCTGGACCGTTGCAACAGGTGCAGGCGGCATGTTTAAGGTTTATACGCCGTTCTGGAAAGCGGTTCGGGATCGCGAGCCAGATGGGCTGACAGCCGGGCCAGAAGACATCCCCGCGCCGCCAGTCTGGCCTGCATCAGTGGATTTGTCTGATTTGGGGTTGGGCGATGCCATGAACCGTGGCGCTGAAATTGTCGCAGCGCAT
>SPLB01000242.1 GCA_004566265.1 Paracoccaceae bacterium
AATGCGGCGCATGAAGTCCTTTTGACGGGCGACAGCCTCCACCACGTCGCGTGGAATAATGCGCGACTGCACGCGGCGAAAAAGCGTGGCCATGCGAATGTTGCCTGTTTCGCCCGCAAAGATTTCGTCCACAATCTCGGGGGCAAGATCCCGCCAGAAGTTTGCGGGGTAGGGCTGATCTTTCAACAGCCACAGAATATGGCCAAAGCCCGCTGCCGAAACACTGGCCTTGGAGTCTTTGTTTTTGCCAGTTGTCAGATAGTCTGGGTGGGCCACGATCAACCCCAAATAGCAGCGGGCGCGCGGTTCATCTGCGGCGACCAAAAGGCAGGGGTGCCCGAGCGCCTCGGTTGGGATCATCCAGTTGGTGCCCATTGTGTGTTTGATGTCGACGTCTTGATCCAGAATTAGAGTGTCCAGCCGCCCTTTGCGCAGGCGTAGCAAAGCGCGCAGTTCGATCTCAACCCGCGTACCGATATAGGTCTTTTCGGTTTTTTCCAGATCTTCATAGGCGCGGCGGCCTGTTTTGGGGGTCATGATCACCGCGTCTATGCAGTCGCGCAGCATGGCAGGGAAGTGCCGCTCCAGCTCCAGCGGGCCGCCGGCGCGTGCGGTGATCTCGGCAGCCAAAGCGTGCAAACGGGTATAGTCCGGGTGGCCGCAAACCACCAAGCTGTCAGGAAGTTTCTGTTTCACAGGGGTTAAGACCCCACAACACGCAGCGCGGGCTTGGCGATAGCCGCCTTCAGTTGGGTTGCAACAGCCTTTGCGACAGGCGGTGGAAAGGCGTTTCCGACCTGCCGGTAGGCATTGGTTTTGGCGCCGGTGAAATGCCACTCATCCGGGAACCCCTGAATACGGGCGACCATGCGCACAGTGAGGCGCGGCATGTCATTGTGGAACGGATCCGGGGCTTCATATGCAATCGTGCGACCTTCCACCCCAAGTGCAGCCCAGGCGCGCCGTGCTCGCGTAGGCCCTAAATCGGGCCCGCCGTGCTTTTTGGACCCGCCAACAATGGTGGGGGCGATTTCATTGGCTTGGTCTTTCCACGCATCTGCACCGCGCCAGCCGCGGGCCTTCATCAGGTCAATAAGGGTCTCCCCAACGGTGGGCGGGTTGTGGGGGAGCGCCTCCGGCCATGCGAACCGTGTAGAAAACTCTTTTCTCAACGCCACGATAACCACGCGTGGGCGCAGTTGTGGCACGCCGAAATCAGAGGCATTCAAAAGCCGCCAGTCTGTGTGATACCCCAGTTTGCCCAGTTGTGTCTTCAGCTTCTCGCGATAGTCCAGAAAAACGGCATCCAGGAAGCCGCGGACGTTTTCAATCATGACCGCGCGGGGGCGCGTGGCGTCCACAATCTCGAGCGCATCATCAAAGAGGTTACGCTCATCCTTTTCACCCAGCTGTTTGCCCGCAACAGAGAAAGGCGGGCAAGGCAGGCCACCGGCAAGAAGGTCGATGCCACGGTAAGTGTCAGCGCGCTCTTTGAACTTTCGGACGTCATCTTCCAAAACATTCCACTTCGGGCGGTTGTGGCGCAGGGTGGCGCAGCAATGTTGGTCGATCTCGACCAGAGCTGTATGATCAAAGCCAGCCTTCTCAAGACCCAAGGCCTGCCCGCCAGCCCCTGCACAAAGTTCCACCGATGACAGCATTTGCGTCTCTCTTGCCATTCGCCGCGCCACGGGCTGCGGAGTTCTCATTCTGTTCACTGATAGTGATAGCGCCTGCGGCTTGGTTAATGCAAGCCTGTCGCTGCCCGAATCTTGTGGATGCCGCATGTCTGTTTGGGAGAACCGATTGGAGCGGGCGAGGCGATTCGAACGCCCGACCCTAACCTTGGCAAGGTTATGCTCTACCCCTGAGCTACGCCCGCTTCCTTATCGGTGTCCGATGACATATGGACAAACTTATGCTGCTGCAAGCGGAAAATGCAGAAGTAGGGCTTTTTTTGATCTTGAGGGTGTTTGGAAAGTGCCGGCAGCGGTTTTGGCATTCGCTATTCAAACACTGCGCGTCTGACCAAAGGCAAAGTTATTGCGCTTTGCACATTCTAAGCCGGCCAAGGCAGGACTGAAACCGGTTCGACAGCAGAGAGCTGCAAGCCCCAGAGTATATCTCTGGAGCTTGCAGTCGTTGTTTATTCCAGCTCGATGAGTAGATCCTTGGCGTCGATTTGGCCGCCGGGTTGTGCATGGACGGCTTTGACAACAGCTGCGCGTTCAGCGTGAATGCCGGTTTCCATTTTCATCGCCTCAATGTTCAGAAGAAGATCGCCTTCTGTCACCTGCTGGCCGACGGAGACCGCGACGGAGGAGACAACTCCCGGCATAGGTGCGCCAATGTGGTTGGCATTGCCTGCTTCGGCTTTTGGGTTTGCCGTTTGAGTGGCCACCACCTTGCGGTTTTTGACGCGGATCACACGCGGGGCGCCGTTCAGTTCAAAGAAAACCTTGACCTCGCCCTTGTCATCCGTTTCCCCAAGGGCCTGAAGACGGATCTCCAGCGTTTTGCCGGGGTCAATTTCCGCTGCGATCTGCTCGCCCGGCACCATGCCATAAAAGAAGGTCTTTGTTGGCAGGGTGCGCACCGGACCATAGGTGCGGTGGCGTCCCATGTAATCGAGGAAAACCTTGGGGTACATCAGATAGCCATTGAGATCTTCATCATCGACGCGGAAGCCCTCAAGCTCGGATGACAACTCCGCCCGCGTGGCTTCCAGATCAACCGGCTCCAAATGCGCGCCGGGACGTTCGGTGTTGGGGGCATGGCCCTTCAGCACCTTGTCCACGATGCCGGCCGGGAAACCACCCGGAGGCTGGCCGAGGTTGCCGCGCATCATGTCGACAACGGAGTCGGGGAAGGCCACATCGGTTTTCGGATCCTCGACCTCGGCGCGGGTCAGGTTCTGACTGACCATCATCAGCGCCATGTCACCGACCACCTTGGACGAAGGCGTCACTTTGACAATATCCCCAAACATCTGGTTCACATCGGCATAGGTGTGGGCGACCTCCGACCAGCGGTCTTCAAGACCAAGCGAGCGGGCCTGTGCCTTGAGGTTGGTGAACTGACCACCGGGCATCTCGTGAAGGTAAACTTCGGAGGCCGGCGCTTGCAGGCCGCTTTCAAAGGCGGCGTATTGCGCACGCACCTGCTCCCAGTAGCCTGAGATCTCGCGGATGTTTTCAATATCCAGACCGGTGTCGCGCTCTGTGTTGCGCAGGCCTTCGACAATGGAGCCCAGACACGGCTGCGAGGTGCCACCAGAGAAGGCGTCCATGGCCGCATCAACCGCATCCACGCCTGCATCCGCAGCGGCCAGAATGGTCGCGCCAGCAATGCCAGAGGTGTCATGGGTGTGGAAGTGGATCGGCAGGCCGACCTCTTCTTTCAGCGCTTTCACGAGGATACGGGCAGAGGCAGGCTTCAAAAGACCCGCCATATCCTTCAGGCCCAGAACATGGGCGCCCGCGGCTTCCAATTCCTTGGCCATGCCGACATAGTATTCGATGTCATATTTGGCGCGATTTGGGTCTAAAATATCGCCGGTGTAGCAGATGGTGCCTTCACAGACTTTGCCGCTCGCGACAACAGCATCCATGGCAACACGCATGTTCTCCACCCAGTTGAGGCTGTCAAAGACGCGGAACACATCAACGCCGGTGGTGGCGGCCTGGCGTACAAATTCTTGCACCACGTTGTCCGGGTAGTTGGTGTAACCCACGCCATTGGAGGCCCGCAGCAGCATTTGGGTCATCAGGTTTGGCATCGCCTCGCGCAGGTCGCGCAGACGCTGCCAGGGACATTCCTGCAGGAAGCGGTAGGCCACATCAAAGGTTGCCCCGCCCCAACACTCCACCGAAAACAACTGGCTGAGGTTCTGCGCGTAAGCCGGTGCCACCTTGATCATGTCGTGGCTGCGCATGCGCGTGGCCAGCAACGACTGGTGCCCATCGCGCATGGTGGTGTCGGTCAAGAGGAGTTGACGCTGGGCCTTCATCCAGTCGGCCACCGCCTGTGCGCCCTTCTGCTCTAGCAGATTACGGGTGCCATAGGGCCGGTCGCCAGGTTCGGTTCTGGGGGCGCGGGGCTCTTTCACGTCGGCGGCTGGTTTGGCGCGACCTTCGGTCTCTGGGTGACCGTTCACCGTGATGTCGGCAATATAGGTCAGAACCTTGGTGCCACGGTCCTTTCGCTTGGCGAATTGGAACAGGCCTGGTGTCTCGTCGATGAATTTGGTGGTGTATTCATTCGACAGAAAAGTCGGGTGCTTTAGCAGGTTTTCCACAAAGGCGATATTGGTGCTAACGCCCCGCACACGGAATTCGCGCAGCGCCCGGTCCATGCGGGCAATCGCTTTTTCCGGCGTCGGCGCCCAGGCGGTGACCTTGGTCAGGAGGGAATCGTAATAGCGCGTGATCACCGCGCCGGTATAAGCGGTGCCACCATCAAGACGGATGCCCATGCCGGTTGCAGACCGATAGGTGGTGATGCGACCGTAATCCGGGATGAAGTTGTTCATCGGATCCTCAGTCGTCACACGAGTCTGCAGGGCGTGTCCATTGAGGCGGATGTCGTTTTGCGACGACTTTCCGGTGGCCTCTGTAATCGGTTTGCCTTCGGCGATCAGGATCTGCGCCTGAACGATGTCAATACCGGTCACCTCTTCGGTGACGGTGTGTTCCACCTGAACGCGGGGATTTACTTCGATAAAGTAGAATTTTCCGCTGTTCATATCCATCAGGAATTCAACGGTCCCTGCGCATTCATAGTTCACATGGGCGCAAATCTTGCGACCCAGTTCACAGAGTTCGCTGCGCTGTTCCTCGGTCAGATAAGGGGCGGGCGCGCGCTCCACGACTTTCTGGTTGCGGCGCTGTACAGAACAGTCGCGCTCCCAAAGGTGATAGATTTCCCCGTGTTTGTCGCCCAGGATCTGCACCTCGACGTGGCGGGCGCGGGTGATCATCTTTTCCAAATACCCTTCGCCATTGCCAAAGGCGGCTTCGGCTTCACGGCGGCCCTCTAGAACCTTCTCTTCAAGCTCGTCCTCGGACAGGATCGGGCGCATGCCGCGTCCACCACCACCCCAGGAGGCTTTGAGCATAAGCGGATAACCGATCTCGGTGGCCTCTTTCTTGATGGCCTCCATGTCATCGCCCAAAACTTCGGTTGCTGGGATGACAGGAACACCTGCGGCAATCGCCACCTTGCGGGCAGAGGCCTTGTCGCCGAGCGCACGCATCGTTTCCGATTTAGGACCAATGAAGCTGATGCCATTGCGGGCGCAGGCATCTACAAATTCGGGGTTCTCCGACAACAAGCCATAGCCCGGGTGGATCGCATCGGCGCCACATTCCTTGGCCACGCGAATGATCTCGTCGATCGAAAGATAGGCTTGAACCGGTCCCATGCCTTCGCCGATGCGATAGGCTTCGTCCGCCTTGAAACGGTGTAGGCCGAGCTTGTCTTCTTCGGCATAGACGGCAACCGTCTTTTTCCCCATTTCATTGGCAGCCCGCATCACGCGGATGGCGATCTCGCCGCGGTTGGCGATCAGGATCTTATTGAAGTCGGTCATCTCTCCCCCGTAAGTTATGGTTGGGATGGGCAAGTGCTAGCGGGTTAATGGGACATCGTACATAGGTACATTTGGGTATCAGCGACATGGTTGCGCTCACGAACGCCGCATATTTACATTTGCGCCATATTTTTTTGCACTTCGCCCCGTTTTCGACGTGGTGTCCCCCTTTGGTCGACGGGCATGAGCCAAGAGTCAGGGAATTATCAAGCAGTTTTCTGCGGGCGCGAAGGAAAGCCTTTTTGTTTGCGCGCAGCCTGGGACGTGTTTCCTCTCCAATGTGAGGCCCATTACACGCCAAAATCTGCTTTTTGATACGAATGGCGTATTAACCACTAATTAGGATAGTTCTCCCATTGCCTCAGTTTTCAGTTAAATTTGACTCAATGCCCAAGGGATCAGGCCCCTTTTAGAGCAGCGTCCGCGCAGAAGCCGCGAAACGATCTCATCACTCTTTTCATCGGAGGCCATGCCATGCATCGTTTCATCTATACCAGCACGGCCGTCGCCCCGCTGAGTGATCAGCAGCTGGCGGATATTGCAGGCGCATGTCACCGCAACAACCGTCGTGCCGGCCTGTCGGGTCTATTGGTCATGCACAAGGGCAAGTTCCTGCACGTCCTGGAAGGCGAGGAAAGCCGTATCCGCATGGTGTGTGATCGCATTCAGCACGACAGGCGCCATAGGGACTTTAAAGTGATCGAAGTGGCGAGCATCGATGAGCGTGCCTTCAGCCGCTTTACTGTTGTTCATGAAACACCGCAGAAACTACCGCTTTTGGGCGGCGAAACCGTGCTTCCCCTGTCGGCATTGCTTCCTTCGAACTCCAAAGAGCGCGGCGCGGTGACGTCGGTTCGAAAAGCTGTTCGTGACTTTCTCGCCAGTTTTTCGGTGCTGCTGGCGGCATAAGAGCCTCACATCCAAAAACACGAATTGGGCAGGGGAAAATGCCGTCTCTTTGTGAAGGGACGGCGTTTCGCGGTTTTGGGGCGGCGTCTGTGATCTTGCAAAACCTGCGCCAATGCGCTTTGTCGCGGGGGCTGGGCGGGATTTGGCTGCCCGTTGCAGGATCGGGAACGGAGTGTGAACATTCTCTTCCCACCTGATGTGAAACAGGCTAGGGTGACCGTCATGAGCAGCTTTGACGAAATGGACGCTTTTGAGGGCGCATCGCTTTCTTCCCGGGCCATGGCGGCGCGGCCCACACCCTATATGGAGGGGTTGAACGACGCCCAGCGTGAGGCGGTGGAATGCCTGGATGGTCCAGTTCTGATGCTTGCGGGCGCAGGCACTGGCAAGACCAAGGCGCTGACCACGCGCATTGTGCACTTGCTGAGCACGGGGCGCGCGCGCACAAATGAGATTTTGGCGGTGACCTTCACCAACAAGGCCGCGCGGGAAATGAAAGAACGGGTTGGTGGCATGCTTGGGCAACCGGCCGAAGGCATGCCTTGGCTTGGCACTTTCCACTCGATCTGTGTGAAATTGCTGCGTCGCCATGCGGAGCTGGTGGGGCTGAAGACCAACTTTACCATTCTCGACACCGATGATCAGATACGCCTGCTCAAACAGCTGGTTCAAGCAGCCGGAATTGACGACAAGCGCTGGCCTGCACGGATGTTGGCCAACATTATTGATGACTGGAAAAACCGCGCGCTGGTGCCGTCGAAGGTCCCAGCGGGGGATGCCAATGCCTATAACGGGCGCGGTGTTGATTTCTATGCCCAGTACCAGACCCGCTTGCGCGAGCTGAATGCGGTCGACTTTGGTGATCTGCTCTTGCATATGGTCACGATATTTCAGGACAACCCCGATCTTTTGGCGCAATACCATCGCTGGTTCCGCTATGTCATGGTCGATGAATATCAGGATACCAACGTTGCTCAGTACCTGTGGCTGCGGCTTCTGGCGGGGGGGCACAAAAACATCTGTTGCGTTGGGGATGATGACCAGTCGATTTATGGCTGGCGCGGCGCCGAGGTCGGCAACATCCTGCGGTTCGAGAAAGATTTTCCCGGCGCCAAAGTGGTTCGCCTGGAGCAAAATTATAGGTCAACCGAACACATCCTCTCTGCGGCTTCTGGCGTGATTCGTGGCAACGACGGCCGATTGGGCAAAGAGCTTTGGACGGCGGCTGAAGGCGGCGAGAAGGTGCGCCTGATCGGCCATTGGGACGGCGAAGAAGAGGCGCGCTGGGTTGGCGAGGAAATCGACGCGGCGCAGCGCGGCACCCGAGGGGTGCGACCCATTGGCCTGAATGAAATGGCGATTCTCGTGCGCGCTTCGCATCAGATGCGCGCGTTTGAGGATCGGTTCCTGACCATCGGTATGCCCTATCGCGTCATCGGCGGTCCTCGATTTTACGAGCGGATGGAGATCCGCGATGCCATGGCCTATTTCCGGCTGGTGGTTAGCCCGGAAGATGATCTGGCCTTCGAGCGCATTGTGAACACCCCCAAACGCGGACTTGGTGATAAGGCGCAGCAAACCATCCAGACCGTCGCGCGCGCCAATGGCGTGTCACTGGTCGAAGGCGCTGCGATGGCGGTGCGCGACGGGATGATCAAGGGCAAGGGCGGCGGCGCGTTGCGAAAACTGGTTGAGGATCTCGCCCGATGGCGCAAAATGACCCAGCCCGCGCGTGTCGTGGTCGAAAACGATGA
>SPLB01000243.1 GCA_004566265.1 Paracoccaceae bacterium
CGGCAGAACGCCGTTCCAGACCATGATCGAGGGCAAGCAGATCTGGAAGGAAAAGTTCATGAACTGAACTTGACCTGACAGACGCCGCCGGAAAAACGGCCAACTGTCAGATCACATCGGAACTACTACACTTTAGCGCATCGGCCCCCTGCCCTGTCATTATCACTCATGTGATCCGTGTTCATGCACGGATCTCCTCTGTCTGATCGCAAAATGGGGGCGTTACCTTTGGCCGAAACAAGCATGTGCTGGCGACCATTTGACCGCTGCGAAAACTGGCTCAGAGAGACAGGTTTCGCGGCTCTTGGTCTAAGGGAGAAAGCATGTGATTGGTTCGGGTCGGAGGCGGTGCAGACGGCGTCCGACTAGCACCCGGTCCCGACGCCAAAGCGGCGGGATTTGCCCGGAACTGATCCATTTGCAAAAAAAATGCCACGCCGCAAAAGCTCTGGTTGGGTGGGATCACCACCACACCAGTTCAGTTGATATTAGTAAAATGAGATTAGAAACGGCTGCGATGACGCGTGTTGGCCTCTTGTTGCAGGGGTGGGCACGGGTTCTTTGATAAAAGCGGTGAAGGATCGCCAATGCCCCAATGCTGTTCTCTTTGCAAAAAGCAAAGCCTCCATAAATTTCTTGATCTGGGGCAACAGCCCCTTGCGAACAAGTATCCAAAACCCTCCGCCTTCAAGGATGAAAAATTCTTCCCCCTGCAAGTTTTCTTTTGCGAGGACTGCAAAAACGTGCAGCTCGGCGAGATGGTACCCAGATCCATCATGTTTGAGGATTATTACTATCTGAGCTCGGTCAACGGGGGGCTTGTTCGGCACTTTGAAGCGCTCGCAAAAGAGCTGCAGGACGCAGATTTCGTCGTTGATGTTGGCTCCAATGATGGCGTGTTATTGCGGCCTCTCAAAAAGCTCGGTGTGCGCGCGCTTGGGGTTGAGCCGTCGGTCAATGTCTCAAAGCTTGCAAATGACGAAGGTCTTGAAACGCTTTGCGCCTTCTTCGACGAAGATTCAGCGCAGCGTGTCCTGGCAAGCCACGGCGCGGCTGATGTGATTGTTGCCAGCAGTGTGTTCACACATCT
Source organism: Paracoccaceae bacterium (assembly GCA_004566265.1). Taxonomy (GTDB): domain Bacteria; phylum Pseudomonadota; class Alphaproteobacteria; order Rhodobacterales; family Rhodobacteraceae; genus Epibacterium. Next base: position 1,091 of record SPLB01000243.1, read on the forward strand.
TGACGCGCCCGATGATTTCATTCGTGCGGCCGATATTCTGCTTTCTGAGGACGGAAAACTGGTGATCGAGGTGGAATATATCCTCAATATGATCAACCAGGTGCAGTTCGAACGGTTCTATCTCGATCGCATTTTCTACTATTCGATCTCCTCAATGAAAGCCCTGTTTGCACGACACGGCATGGTAATCACCGGGCTCGAAACGGTTGCGCAACACGGCGGCTCTCTGCGTTTTACCTTGATGCGAGAGGGGGCGGGCACCGAGGCACCGGAGCTGCATGACCTCATCGCTACAGAGCTGAAAGTCCTGAACACAACGTCGTTGATGGATTTTGGACAGCGGTGTCAGGATCTGACTACAAGGCTGGTTGATGGCCTGAAGCGCTGGCGCGAGGAGGGAGTCAAAGTGGCCGGATACGGCGCCCCTGCACGTCTTTCAACCATCACAAATTTCGGCGGGATCGATCCTGAGCTGCTGCCATTCACCGTCGACGACAGCCCCTTGAAACAAGGGCGCACCTCTCCCGGAGCTCATATTCCGGTTGTTCCCGCTACAGAACTCGCGGCGTTCAAGCCCGATGTGCTGCTGGTCTTTGCATATGAATACATTGACGACATTCGGGAAAAAACCGGCGACGCCTACGACTATTACATGCCAATTCCGCTTGTCGAACTCCACGCTTCCTGATCTCTAGAATGGAAATACAAATGTCTGAAGAAATTTCCCGTATTGTCAAACGCCTGGGCGTGAACGCGCATCGTTTCTCTGGAAAAACTATCCTTCTTGCAGGGGGAGCTGGGTTTCTGGGCAAACACTTCCTCAAAGTCTTTCAACGTCTGAACGATGAAGTGCTGCGCAAACCCTGCCAGGTGATCTCGGTGGACAACTACATCACAGGCACAAAGAATGTTGACGACAGTATCGCAAGTGATCCCAACATTATGCAGGTCTGGGCTGATGTGACCCACCCATTGCCGGTCCGCGACGACATTGACTTCATTATTCATGGCGCAGGGATTGCCTCGCCAGTGTACTACATGCGCTACCCGCTGGAAACAATCGAAAGCGCGGTGCATGGCACGCGCAATCTGCTGGATCTGGCCGGGCGAAACAAAAACCTCGAGGGCTTTTTGTTCTTCAGTTCTTCTGAAATTTACGGCGACCCGGATCCTCGCGCGGTGCCGATCAAGGAAGATTATCACGGCAATGTTTCGACCGTGGGACCTCGGGCCTGCTATGATGAATCCAAGCGCCTGGGCGAAACCCTTTGCTCAATTTACAATGAACACCACGGTGTGCCGACCAAGATCGTGCGGCCGTTCAACGTCTTTGGTCCCGGCATGGGACACAATGATCGCCGGGTGATCCCGATGTTCACCTATCAGGCACTCAATGGGCGCGTTATTCCCGTACACGGTACGGGCCAGCAAACACGTACCTTCTGCTACATCACAGATGCGATCTATGGCTTCCTGATGACTCTGCTCGAAGGGAAACCAGGAGAAGC
>SPLB01000244.1 GCA_004566265.1 Paracoccaceae bacterium
ATCTCCGCCTTGCACCACCGTGAGCGCCTGTTCGGGGGCACTCGGGTCGGGGACTTCCGTCACACCCAAGGTTTGGGCCAGTTGCAACGCGCCAACCTCGCCGTAGAACCGCAGGGTGACACGGCTGTTTTCCGGCACGGTTAAAGTGCCCGCAGGCTGGTCATTGAGGTAAAGCGCGGGCAGGCCAGTGTGGCGCGGCGGCTCAACCCAGCCTTCCCAAGTGGCTCCGGACACGCCTTGTTCGCCACCACCCCGTGTCAGCTGCACCAAATCACGCGCGTGCCAGAAAGAGCCAAACAACACGGCCACCATCAGCGCCAAAACCGCAACGTAGCGCAGCGCAAAAGGGTCATAGGCGGTGAGGCTCAGATCAGGGGCTTGCGGCGCCGCAGCAGCGGCGCGACGCTCCATCCGGGTGAGATGCGCCTGCCAGAGGGCAACGGTCGCAGGGTCATTCGTGCCGGTTGCTTGTTCATCCCGCAAGGCCGCCAAGGGCTGCCCGGGCAGGGACGCATCCACGCGGGCCAATGCATCAGTCTGCCGCGGCCAAAAAAAACGCGCGCGTGCATAGGCAAGCGCCGCAAAAGTGGCACACGTGGCCAAAGTCACGCTTGCCCCAGCCACAAGGCGCGAACCTGACGACAGCCCGCCCAGAAGCACAAACGCCGTCCCCACCATCACGACGCTGAGCAGCGGCCAGAGCATACGCCACAGGGTTTCGCAGATCAGCCCCATATGTGTGCGCCAGATCGCCCTCCGCAATACCCGGTGCAAGGGCATACCCGCCTGAGCGGTTTCAGTCGGATCGGCTGTTTTATCTACAGGGCGATGGATCATGCCGCACGGCCTCTTATTGGCGGGCCAGACGCATATATTTCCAAACAAGCTCTGCCGCAGGCCACCCTGCCGCAGAGCGCTACGCGATTACAGCCACTCTGGTATGGTATCGCGGTTTATCATTTCGTCAAAGGTCGGACGTTTGCGGATGACCGCAAATTGATCACCATTGACCAACACCTCCGGGATGAGGGGACGCGAATTGTATTCGCTGGACATGACTGCGCCATAAGCGCCCGCCGAACGGAAAGCGACCAGTTCGTCGGCTTTGAGCGGGGCCATATGACGCCCCTTGGCAAAGGTATCCCCGGACTCACAAACCGGCCCCACAATGTCATAGGCGGTCTGTTGCATTCCGGGCTCGGCCTCGATCACGGGAATAATGTCGTGATGTGCCTCATACATAGCTGGGCGGATCAGGTCGTTCATTGCGCCATCGAGAATGAGGAACTGGCGATCCTCGCCCTGTTTTACATAGATGACCTTGGAAACCATAATCCCGGAGTTGCCCGCAATCAATCGTCCAGGTTCAATCTCGATCTCCACGTTGAGATGACCAAGGCTTTCCTTGACCATAGCGCCATAATCGATCGGCAGCGGCGGCGCAGTGTTGGAGCTTTCATACGGGATGCCCAAGCCCCCTCCCAGATCAAGCCGGCGAATGTCATGGCCATCAGCGCGGAGGGTTTCGGTCAGCTCGGCCACCTTCTGGTAGGCCAGACGGAAGGGCTCCAGCTCGGTCAGCTGAGAGCCGATGTGCACGTCGATACCAATGACATCGAGCCCTTTCATAGACGCCGCCAGCGCATAAACGTCGCGGGCCCGGGAAATTGGGATGCCGAACTTATTCTCGGATTTGCCCGTGGCGATCTTGGCGTGGGTCTTTGCGTCCACATCCGGGTTCACACGGATGGTGATCGGCGCCACCACTCCGAGGTCGAGCGCAACCGCATTGATTGCCGCCATCTCGGGTTCACTTTCCACGTTGAACTGGCGAATGCCACCGGTAAGCGCGGTGCGGATTTCCTCGGCCGTTTTGCCGACACCAGAGAATACGATTTTGTCACCGGACACGCCCGCTGCTTTGGCCCGCAGGTATTCACCCTGGCTCACCACATCCATGCCCGCACCCGCCTGCGCCAGCGTCTTCAGGATGGCCTGATTGGACGCGGCTTTCATGGCATAGCAAACAAGGTGATCCAGACCCGCCAGCGCTTCGTCAAACAGTCGGAAGTGCCGCAAGAGGGTCGCGGTCGAGTAGACATAGAACGGGGTGCCCACGGCAGCCGCTATCTCGGCCACCGGCACGTCTTCGGCGTAGAGCGCGCCGTCGCGGTAGATAAAATGATCCATGCCCCGCCTTTAGGGCAAAACGGACAATAGGATCAATGGATTCTAAAGTTCAGGTACAATTCACCGTCATTAGAGGCTCAAAAGCCGTCATTTGGCAGGATCAAAAGGCTGTCTTGACCCCAACACGGGCCTCACCCGAGATTATCACCCCGGTTTTGACGGGCGCGTCTTCTGTGCACGGGGACGGTTCCACGTAAGGCCCGCCACACGCTGCATGCCCCAACAGGAAAAAAGCCACTAAGCTGTGTTTCATCAAAAACGCTCCGAACACCAAAGGCCACCGCGATGCGGAGGCCTTTGACAAATGATCATACCGCGTCTGTTTTCAAGTCTACGCCCAAAAACAGAACGATCAGAGCCCAATGGCAATGGAAACCGGCCCTTTTCGCGCGCCCACGTTGCCGCCGACATGCACCCCACCATCGCCAATTCCGATCCCGGCATTCAGCGACGGGCGCACAGGTTCACCATCCGCGCCACAGCCCGCGATGGCAACAGAAGCGGCGGTAACACAGGCCAGAAAAGCAATCCGCATCATTGGGTCAGGTCCTCTTTTGCTTTGGGTGGGTTCAGCCCAGTAGCTCTTTCCAGCGGGCGACCTGTGCACGCACTTGCGCAGGCGCGGTGCCGCCATAGCTCATCCGCGAGTTTACAGAGTTTTCGACGCCAAGCACGGTAAAGATGTCGTCAGTGATACCCGCGTGGACGCCCTGCATGTCCTCGAGGCTCAGATCCGGCAGATCGCAGCCGCGAGATTCGGCCAGGGCAACCAGCGTGCCAGTGACATGGTGCGCATCGCGGAACGGCACCTTTAGGACACGCACCAGCCAATCCGCAAGATCGGTCGCAGTAGAAAAGCCAGAGCCAGCCGCCGCCGCAAGACTGTCACGGTTGGCGGTCAAATCCTTGACCATGCCTTCCATTGCGGCGAGCGCCAGCATCCAGTTGTCTGCGGCGTCAAAGACCTGTTCTTTGTCTTCCTGCATGTCTTTGGAATAGGCCAGCGGCAGACCTTTCATCACCATCATCAGGGCGGTGTTTGCACCATAAATGCGGCCCACTTTAGCGCGAATCAACTCAGCCGCATCGGGGTTTTTCTTCTGCGGCATGATCGACGAGCCAGTCGAGAACCGATCCGAGAGCGTCACAAAACGGAACTGCGCAGAGGACCAGATCACCAACTCTTCGGCAAAGCGCGACAGGTGCATGGCACAGATCGAAGCCACCGAGAGGAATTCGAGCGCGAAGTCGCGATCGGACACGGCATCCAGCGAGTTTGCCGTCGGGCGGTCAAACCCCAGTGCGGAGGCGGTCATCTCGCGGTCAATCGGAAAGGATGTACCTGCCAGCGCGGCAGAGCCCAGCGGGCATTCATTCATACGGGCACGGGCATCACGAACGCGGCTCAGGTCGCGGCCAAACATTTCAACATAGGCCATCATGTGATGGCCCCAGGTGACCGGCTGTGCGGTCTGCAGGTGGGTAAAGCCTGGCATCACCCAATCCGCACCGACCTCGGCCTGCGTCATCAGCGCGCGGATCAGTGCCAAAAGACCCGCCTCAGCCGCGTCGAACTGATCACGGACCCAAAGTTTGAAGTCGGTTGCAACCTGGTCATTGCGCGAACGGCCCGTGTGCAGACGACCTGCGGGTTCGCCAATGATCTCTTTCAGACGCGCTTCCACGTTCATGTGGATGTCTTCCAGGGCGGTGGAGAATTCGAAATTTCCGCCCTCGATCTCTGACAAAACGGTGAGCAGCCCTTCACGGATCGCCTCGGCATCACTATCCGTAATAACACCGCTCGCGGCGAGCATCGCCGCATGGGCCCGCGAACCTGCGATGTCCTGGGAGGCCATCCGCTTGTCGAACCCGATCGAGGCATTTATGGCCTCCATGATCGCATCCGGTCCGGCGGCAAAGCGGCCGCCCCACATTTGGTTCGAGGTCTTATCTGTCATCTGGCTGAACCCTACGGAGAAAATATGCGTCTGTTTCGTCTGATCCCCCTTTATATGGCGATGGCCTTGGGTGCAAACATCCTCGCCCCTGCCGCGCTGTCCACACTGCAGATGGGTGGCGCACGGGCGGAAGAGGTCGCACTTGCCGACCTGCGTGAAGGGGATATGCGCAAGCTCATTTTTCACCCCACCCCCATGAC
>SPLB01000245.1 GCA_004566265.1 Paracoccaceae bacterium
AATTTCCGATGCCTTCATCCGGCTCATTCTTTCGGCAAATTTCATTCTGATCGACATTTGGGTAATTTCCTTACGCAAGATGATTCCATCATTTATCCCTTACGAAATAAATGTCAATATTTATGACCTATAATTTTGAGTGATCTGGCGTCCACCCTTGCGCGCCTCTCTCCTGCATGGTCATATGAGTTTACCAATTCAACACAACAGGCCCTCATGCCCTTCCAGAAAGTCCAGCCCGAAAAGCTCTCCGCCGCTGTTGTGCGTCAGATCGAAAAACTGATCTTGCGCGGCGTTCTAAATCCCGGGGAGCGCCTGCCGTCTGAGCGCGAACTGGCAGATCGGCTGGGGGTCTCCCGCCCGTCGCTGCGCGATGCGCTTGCAGAGTTGCAGGACCGCGGCCTGCTGACCTCGCGCGCCGGGGCAGGAGTGTTTGTGGCGGATGTTCTGGGATCTGCGTTTTCAACCGCGCTGATCGAACTGTTCGGCAGCGATGAAGAAGCAGTGTTTGATTATCTGGAATTTCGCCGCGACATCGAAGGTTTGGCGGCCGAACGCGCAGCAAGACTGGGGTCTGACGCGGACCTTGAGGTTATCCAGCATATCTTCAACAAAATGAAAGCTGCGGGCGACCCCTCCATCTCAGATGAGGCGGCGGAACTCGATGCACAGTTTCACTCGGCCATTCTGGACGCAAGCCACAATGTGGTTATGCTGCATATGATGCGATCCATGTTCGACATGCTGCGCCAAGGCGTGTTCTACAACCGCCGGATCATGTTCCAGCAACACACAACCCACGCCGCGATCTTGGACCAGCACCGCGCTATCAATCAGGCAATCCAGGACCGAGATCCGGCGACGGCGCGCGCTGCGGTCGAGGCCCATCTGGATTATGTTCGCAGCGCGCTGGAAGCGCAGGTGCGCGCACAACGCAATGCTGAAGTGGCCCACCTTCGACTAGAACATGAGAAATCACGCAACTGACCGTCGCAACTTACATGTCGGTCGATTGCTCCAGAAACGCCCGGGTTTCGGGGTCTCTTGCGTTGGTAAATATCATCTCGGCGGTGTCGAGCTCGACAATACGTCCCTTATTGAAGAACGCCACGCGATCGGCCATGTGGGCCGCGGTTTCCAAGGATTGCGCCACCAGAACAATCGCCATGCTTTTGCGCAGCTCCGTCACCAGATCGAGCGTCAGCGCAAAACTCATGCGGTCGCCCGCGCTGGTGGGGCGGTCAATAAGCATCAGTTTGGGATCCAGCGCCAAGGCCCGGGCAATGCACAGTTGTCGACGCTGCGCGCCATTCAAATCCGTGCCCATGGTTGTGTGCAATTGATCTTTGACCACATCCCACAGCTGTGCACGACGCAGGGAGGCTTCTATCAGGTCAGCCATCAGCCCTTTGGTCTTAGCCAAACGATTGAGCTTGATGCCGTAGGCAATATTGTCCCAGATCGACAGCGGAAACGGGTTGGTTTCCTGCGCAACCAGCGCCAGATGCCGCCGAAGCGGCGGCAAATCCGTCTTTGGGTTCAGCAAATCCTGATCTTGGAACAGAATTTGGCCACTGCGGACTGGGCTGCGGCCCAATTGCTCCATCCGGGCAAGGCTGCGCAGCAACATGGATTTCCCACCTCCTTCCCGACCTACGAAAGCCAGAACTTCCTTTGGGAAAAGGTCAAAACTAACGTGGTGAATTAGGGCTCGGCCCCCAGACGCCAATGACAGCCCGCGCACAGACATAACCGGCGCGGGGTCAGCGCCAGCTGTCTCTGCTCCCTTTTGGCAGCCCTTCGTTCTTTCGCGGGCCAGTTGTCGATCATGAAGCATTTTGTGCCCCTAAGGTACAGTCGTCCTTTAGGCTGTGGCACAAAGTTTGTTACCAGTCTGTTTTCGGACAGCGACCCGCGGAATAAGTTCACAAAACCTTCGTGTATTCGTTACAAAGGCATGAAAGCGAAAGAACCCGGCACTGGGCCGGGTTCCTTAAGTTTCTAATCCGAGAACCGCTTAGTGCAGCTTTGCATCCACGTCCTGAATGGACGCGTCGATCAGCTTATTCGCTTCTGTCGCAGTGAGCTGCTCGGAAACAACCTGATCGGCAACTTCAACAGCAATAAGGATAGCGCTTTCACGCACTTCTTTCACAGCCGAGGCCTCAGCAGCCTGAATCTGATCCGCTGCAGCCGCCAGACGACGAGCAATGGATGTTTCCAGATCAGCTTTGGCCTGAGCGGCGGCAGCATTTGCCTCTTCGCGGGCGTTTGCGACAATGCGCTCGGCCTGCTCTTTGACTTCCTGCTGCTTGCGTTCGTAGTCAGCCAGAACGGTCTGTGCTTCCTCGCGCAGGGCGCGGGCTTCTTCCAGCTCGTTCTTGATGGTTTCGGCCCGGTCATCCAGCAGTTTGCCGATCATGCCCGGAACTTTTGCGTACAAAAGAATCCCGATGAACAACACAAAGGCAAGGATTACAACGAAGTCGGTGTTACCGAGGTTCGCACCACCACCCGCAGCAAATGCCGGAGCAGCAGAGCCGAGGGTCAGAGCAACAGCAGTAAATGCGCGCATGGTCTTAGCCCTCCATCCGTTGGTTAACAGCAGCTTGAACAGCCTCTGCATCGTCTTTGCCACCCAGCGCTTCAACCAGAGCACCGGCGGTGTCAGTTGCGACAACCTTGATGCTTTCCAGTGCGCCCGCCTTGATCTCAGCGATTGCGGCTTCAGATTCCGCTGCCTTGGTTGCGATCTCCGCATCCGCCTTGGCAATGGCGTCGTCCACGTCTTTCTGGATCTCGGCACGTGTTTCCGCAGCGATACGCTGCGCCTCTGCCCGTGCATCGGCCAGCGCTTTGTTATAAGCGTTTTCAGCCTCAACTGCTTTGGCTTTCAGGTCTTCAGCCGCAGCCAGGTCTTGGGTGATAGTGCCTGTGCGCTCGTTCAGGATGGCTGCAATACGGGGCAGCGCAACGCGCGACAGGATAAGGTAGATCACGACAAGCGTGACCAGAAGCCAGAAAATCTGGTTTCCGTAGGTCGAGAAGTCCAGCTGCGGCATGCCGGAAGAACCGTGCGCCGCATCGGCAGCTCCATGACCTGCGTCATGCGAATTAGATGCCATGTCGTCCTCCTATGGAACTTGCCGTTACACCGGGCAGCACAGATGCCTGCCCCGCCCGGCCGTAAGGATAAAGTTTCCGCAGGTCTTAGACAGCGAACATCAGCAGCAGAGCGACCAGGAACGAGAAAATGCCCAGAGCTTCTGCAAACGCGATGCCGATGAAGAGGGTTGCAGTTTGAGACGCAGCCGCCGAGGGGTTGCGCAGAGCGCCCGCCAGGAAGTTAGCAGCAACGTTGCCAACACCCAGAGCAGCAATACCAGTACCCATGCCAGCCAGGCCAGCGCCGATGTATGCGAGATCGCCTTCCATTGTGATTTCTCCTTACGATTGGAAGTTGAAGTAGTTGTTCGGACCCTGCGCGCCGTTCCTTAGTGGGCCGGGTGCAGCGCGTCTTTCAGATAGACGCAGGTCAGAATGGTGAACACGTAGGCCTGGATGAAGGCCACGAGAACCTCGAGTGCGTAAAACGCGGTGATCGCCGAGATCGGCAGGAAGGACGCAAAGCCCAGAGCGCCTGCAAAACCAGCGAACACTTTCAGAACCGCATGGCCCGCCATGATATTGCCTGCAAGACGAATGCAAAGGCTCACGGGGCGTACGAAATAGGAGATAACTTCGATAACAGCTAGGATCGGACGCAGGGCCAGTGGCGCGGAGCTAACCCAGAACAGGGCCAGAAACTTTGCGCCGTGCAGCACAAAGCCGGTCACGGTGATTGCGACGAAGACGACCACGGCCAATACGCCAGTCACAGCGAAGTGGGAGGTGGTCGTGAAGGACATCGGGATCAGACCAAGGAAGTTGGCCGTCACGATGAACATGAAAAGGGTCATGATGTAGGGAAAGAACTTCACGGCGTCTTTGCCCGCAACGTCCTCAACCATTTTGTAGATGAACCCGTACGCCAGTTCAGCAACCGACTGTGCGCGCGACGGGATAATTGCCCGGCGGGAAGAGCCCAGAACCAGCAGCGCGAAGATCGCGACAATCGCCAAAAGCATCCACAGCGTTACGTTGGTCGGCGTGAAGATGCCAACATGGGTGCCACCAAACAGCGGCTTCACTTGGAATTGATCCATCGGGTGAATGGCAAGGCCTGCGTGCTCGGGCGCAAAGACCACGCCCGAAACGAGCACAAGCGCGAGAGCTGCGTAAAAGAAGATTTTGCCCATCGGTCTGCGTCTCCTGTCACCGGGCCGTCGCCCGGGTTTCTTTCTGTG
>SPLB01000046.1 GCA_004566265.1 Paracoccaceae bacterium
CTCCTGCCGGTCCGGCGTGTGTTCCCAGCGCGATTGAGCCGCAAAATCCCTCTGGGGGGGACCTTTCCCACCGAATTCGATATTTGCCAAGCCGATGAAAATAAAGATTCTCCAGTTTCGGCTCGTGCTGACGGGCGCGCTGCCGCGTGTTTGGGGCGCTTTGGCGGTTATCGCTCTGCTTTGGGCGGCTTACTTTGGGGTCATCTCAACCCCTGGCGCATTGTAGGGCGGGTCTCGTGACATCTGCACTGGCATTTGAAAAACTGACCCTAGGCTATGAGGCGTTGCCCGCTGTGCAACAGCTTGAGGCCCAGATCCCTCGGGGTAGCTTGACCGCAGTGGTCGGGCCCAATGGAGCAGGGAAATCAACCCTTCTCAAAGGGGTGACGGGCACGATTTCTCCACTGGAGGGGCACATTCGCTTTGATGCGGTGAGCAGACGCGACATCGCCTATCTGCCACAACAATCCGACATTGACCGAAGTTTTCCACTGTCGGTGATGGATTTGGTGGCGATGGGGCTTTGGGGCGAGATTGGCGCCTTTGGTCGTCTCAGCAGCTTGCAGCACACACGGGTGCAAGAGGCCATTGCCACCGTTGGTTTGACGGGGCTTGAAACGCGCCCGATTTCTGCGCTGTCGGGTGGCCAGATGCAGCGTGTGCTGTTTGCGCGGCTGTTGTTGCAGGATGCCCAGTTGGTCCTTCTGGATGAACCCTTCACCGCCATTGACGCCCGAACCACGGCGGACCTGTTGCGATTGGTGCATGGCTGGCATCAAGAGGGGCGCACGGTTATCGCAGTCTTGCATGACTACGAAACCGTCTCACAGCATTTTCCAGAAACGCTTATGCTGGCGCGGGTCCTTGTGGCACATGGGCCAACAGCAGAGGTTCTGACCGCCGAGAACCAGTTTCGCGCGCGGCAAATGTGCGAAGCCTGCGCTGGGCCGCCGCATAACTGCGGGAGGCAAAGCGCATGATTTGGGATGCGATTGTTCAACCTTTTGCCGACTTCAGCTTCATGCGCCGCGCTCTTCTTGGCTGTTTTGCGGTGTCCTTGGGGGCGACCCCGGTGGGTGTTTTTTTGATGTTGCGCCGCATGAGCCTGACCGGCGACGCTATGGCGCATGCGATCCTTCCTGGCGCGGCGGTAGGTTTTTTGATCTCCGGCCTCTCGCTTGGTGCTATGACGATTGGCGGCCTTGTTGCCGGCATGCTGGTGGCCTTGTTGTCCGGCTTTGTAACCCGCGTCACGGCCCTGCGTGAAGACGCGAGCCTTGCAGCCTTTTATCTGATTTCACTGGCGCTCGGCGTATTGATCGTATCGACCCGTGGCAGCAATGTGGATTTGATGCATGTGTTGTTTGGTACAGTCTTGGCGCTGAACAACCCGGCGCTGTTATTGCTGTGCTCTATCGCCAGCCTGTCTCTGCTGCTGCTTGCGGTGATGTATCGTCCGTTGGTTCTGGAATGCGCCGATCCGCAGTTTTTGCGCTCAGTCAGCGGACTGAGTGCGGTGACGCATTTTACCTTTCTGGCGCTGGTTGTATTGAACCTCGTTGGCGGGTTCCACGCGCTTGGGACATTGATGGCTGTTGGGATTATGATCCTGCCCGCTGCCGCGGCACGCTTCTGGGTGGCGAGCGCTGGAGGGTTGATCTTGGTGGCTGTCTTCGTCGCCTTCCTATCGAGTCTCAGTGGACTGCTTCTGTCTTATCATTTCAGCCTGCCGTCTGGACCTTCGATCATTCTGGTCGCTGGGCTGATCTATTTTCTGTCTTTAATGTCTGGGCCCGTCGGCAGTGTTGCTGCGCAGGCTCGGCCCCGTCAACGCTTTCCCAATTGAAAGGCAAATCTATGAAACCTATGAAATCCATGTTGAAATCGGCCACTGCGATTGTCGCTCTGTCCATCGCGTCACCGATTGTGGCCGTCGCCGATGAGCAGCCGCGCGTTGTGGCGACCTTTTCGATCCTTGGCGATATGGTCAGCCGCGTGGGGGGTGATCATATCACGCTGACCACAATCGTGGGTCCTGATGGCGATGCCCATGTCTACCAACCGACCCCACAGGACGCCAAAGCTGTCAGCGAAGCGGATGTGCTGATCGTCAACGGGCTTGAGTTTGAGGGCTGGCTCGATCGCTTGACGGAAGCTTCCGGGTTTGACGGCGAAGTGGTTGTGGCCACTGCAGGCATTGATGCGATCCCCTTTGAGGATGCCGAAGAAGAGGGTAACGAAGACGGCCACGACGACGGCCACGGTGGCGAGCACGGATTTGAATGGGCCGGTGTCTTTGACCTTTCTGCCGGGACCTACAAATGGTCTTTCGCCAAAGTAGACGGCGGCTATGCCGACCCCGCAATGCGCATGGTGATCCTTGAGGCCGGAGACATTGAAGCCGTTGAGGAAACTGCGGAAACCTTGCTCGCCGCAGATGCGTCTGATGTGAAAGCAGACGGCGACGCGCTGAGCGTCAACGACACGGCCTATACCCTGACGTTTGACGACACCAAAGACATGACCGTCTTTACCGTTGAAATCGCCAAAGCGGGCCAATACACGTTCTTCACAGAACATATGCCGTTTGAGTTTGAAGCAGACGAACATTTCTTTAAAGATCTCGCGCGTGCCGATGTTGAACCGATCGCGCAAGAACCCGATGCGGGCCACGGTCATCACCATCATCACCACGGTGCCTTTGACCCTCACGCGTGGCAAAGCATTGACAACGCGCTGGTCTATGTCAGCAA
>SPLB01000246.1 GCA_004566265.1 Paracoccaceae bacterium
CTGTTGCTGGCAGGCGGCGTCGACAAACCCCACGGTGATTTCCACTGCTCCATGCAGCTGTTGGAAACCGGTCTGTTCGACAAGGCAGGGTTCACCAACCTGCACGTTGCGGGCCACCCCGAGGGCAACAAAGACATTGACCCTGATGGCTCCACCAAGAACGTGGACGAAGCCCTTCAGTGGAAACAGAAGTTCTCTGAGCGCACGGATGCTTCCATGGCGCTGGCGACCCAGTTTGCCTTTGAAGCCAAGCCGATCATCGAATGGGCGAATAGCCTGAAAGACGCAGGCGTGGACATTCCCGTTCACATCGGTATCGCTGGCCCAGCCAAGCTGCAAACCCTGATCAAATTCGCAATTGCATGTGGTGTGGGCCCGTCCCTGAAGGTGCTGCAGAAGCGTGCGATGGACGTCACCAAACTGCTGCTGCCTTATGAGCCGACAGACGTGTTGACCGAACTGGCCGCTTACAAAGCCGCCAACCCGGATTTCAACATCACCAACGTTCACTTCTTCCCGCTTGGTGGCATTAAGACCAATGCCAACTGGGCAATCAACAATGGCGGCGCTTCAGCGCAGCCCAAGAACCCGCAAGGATAAGACATGACCCGTACAGTCGTAGAATCTAAGACCAAAACCGCCGTACTGGGCTTTGATGAACCTTTCTGCGTGATTGGCGAGCGCATCAACCCGACGGGCCGCAAGAAATTGGCGGCCGAACTGGAAGCAGGCGATTTTTCCACCGTTGAAAAAGATGCGCTGGCACAAGTCATGGCGGGCGCAGATATCCTCGATATCAATGCAGGTGTTGTGTATAACTCCAACCCGAACCCAAACGAAACCGAGCCGCCGCTGATGACCAAAATCGTCGAGCTGGTGCAGGGTCTAACCGATGTGCCCCTGTGTATCGACAGCTCGGTTCCGGGTGCGCTGGAAGCCGGTCTGCAGGCTGCAGAAGGTCGCCCGCTCTTGAACTCCGTCACCGGGGAAGAAGAGCGTCTGGAGCATGTTCTCCCATTGGTCAAAAAGTACAATGTTCCGGTTGTAGCGATCTCCAACGACGACACCGGCATCTCTGAAGATCCGGAAGTCCGTTTCGCTGTTGCAAAGAAAATCGTGGAACGCGCTGCTGATTTCGGTATCCCGGCACATGACATCGTGGTTGACCCGCTGGTGATGCCAATCGGTGCAATGGCAACCGCAGGCCAGCAAGTGTTTGCGCTGGTGCGCAAGCTGCGTGAGGAGCTGGGTGTGAACACCACCTGTGGTGCTTCCAACATCTCTTTTGGCCTGCCGAACCGTCATGGCATCAACAACGCCTTCCTGCCGATGGCAATGGGCGCGGGTATGACCTCTGCGATCATGAACCCGGTTGCATTGCCGGTGACGCAGAAGGCGATTGCCGCAAAGAAAGAGCAAGTCACCGAAGCTGGCATCATCCTGCCTGAGGGCATGGACGACGAAACCTTCGTGACCCTGTTTGGTCTCGGTTCCACCAAGCCACGTGCGGGCAAGGAAATGGAAGCCATTCGCGCCGCCAACCTCCTGACCGACAATGACCCGCATGGCGGCGCTTGGATCCAGTTTAACAAGGCTCCTGACGCTGGCGGAGACACCGAAGGTCGTGGTCGCCGCGGCGGCGGACGCCGTCGTCGCGCTTAAGCGCTGCTCCCGCGTTGTAGTGAAAGCCGGGCGCCTTTCGTGCCCGGCTTTTCAGGAATTTGTTTAAGCAAGAAAGTTGGCGTTTTTAAACGCCATTTCATTGTGCACATCGCGGCACGCTCTGTCTGGCCTGAACTTAGAGAATTCTATTGTTTTAATTCAGATCCAGCGTTTGTAGCGAATTTCCACAATTCATCGTGATGGTAGAGTTGGCCGATATTTTTGTGGGAGCCGCGCAAATCTCAGACGGTTCTCGCACGTAGAGTGTTGCCTTTTGATGACTGAATCGCGGGGGATTCCCACAGGCCAAGTTTTGTGATTAATCCTGTTTGGGAGGATGTGTCATGGCCAATGTACTTTCGATGGACCTCCGGGTCCGCTTCAAGACGTTGATGGATCAAAGTCTTGAAGCGGCGGCAGCGGGGGAGATTCTGCTTGTGAGCCCAGCCACTGCACCCCGGCTCCGTCGTCATCCTTGACAACCGCGCCACCCAGAAGAGCGATGCCGCCGCGCAGATGCTCAAATCCCACGGCTGCTGGGTCCTGTTCCTGCCGGCCTATAGCCCCGATCTCAACCTCATCGAGATGGCCTTCTCGAAGCGGATGGCCAATCTCCGACGCATTGGCGCAAGGACCTTCGATCAGCTCATCCACGCCATCGGTGAGATCTGTGACCTCTTCACGCCAGCCGAATGATGGAATTTCTTCGCCGCCGATGGATACACCACATTAATAAGTGGAAACGCTTTAAGCCGATGGCCCTTTTGTCGGCCCATTCCATGAGCGTACCACTGACGTATTCGGGGCCGTTGTCGACCCTGATCGCCTTCGGCGCACCACGCCACTCAATGATCTGGTTCAGCAGGACGGGGGCACAGTGGGCATAGCCGGAAGGCTCAAAAGGGGTCAAAGTAAGACACCTTTTCTTGAAAATATCTCCAATGGCAGAAAGC
>SPLB01000247.1 GCA_004566265.1 Paracoccaceae bacterium
GTGTTGGGCAGCACACCCAGACGCCGCGCCACTTCGCTGTAGGCATCCGTCAGGTTTCCAAGATCGCGGCGGAACACATCCTTATCGAGCTTTTGACCGGTCTCAATGTCCCAAAGCCGACAGCTGTCCGGGCTGATTTCGTCAGCAACGACAAGGCGCTGAAAATCGCCGTCATAAATGCGGCCAATCTCGATTTTGAAGTCCACCAGACGGATCCCAACGGCAAGAAACACGCCTGACATAAAGTCGTTCACGCGCAGTGCTAGGCTCAGGATGTCGTCCATATCCTGCTGGCTGGCCCAGCCAAAGGCGGCAATGTGCTCTTCTGTCACCAGCGGATCACCAAGTGCGTCATCTTTAAAACAGTATTCCACAATCGGGCGCGGCAGCTGTGTGCCCTCATCCAGACCAAGGCGCTTGCACATCGTGCCCGCCGCGTAGTTGCGCACGATCACTTCCAGCGGGACGATCTCGCAGCTGCGGACCAGCTGTTCCCGCATATTAAGGCGCTTGAGAAAATGTGTTGGCACGCCGATCTGCGTCAGACCTATCATAAAGAATTCGCTCAGGATGTTGTTCAGAACCCCCTTGCCTTCGATGACGTCATGTTTCTCCGCATTGAACGCCGTTGCATCGTCCTTGAAGTATTGGACGATCGTTCCTGGCTCGGGCCCTTCATAGAGGGTTTTTGCCTTGCCTTCATATATTTTTTTGCGACGCGCCATGGAAGACCTTTCCGAAAAGGGGGATGGGAATCTGCATCCGTGCGTGCGCACCTCTTACGGCAAGGTGGTGTTTGCCGCAAGCCTGACTGTCACAAAGTGTAAACCCTACAATAAAGAGGAAGATCTTTCTCATTTTTGCTAAAATCGAACCCATTCGCCCAATTTGGGCACGAAGTTGCGTTACCCTTTGTTCAGCACCTTGCGCTATCGTGAGGGCAACCTCGCAGATGGCTTTTGCCATCGCCTTCGCGTGGTGGGACCAGTGGATAGCACCGCGGACCCGGCCCAGAACGGCAAGCCGCCAATGTCAGTTTCCTGCTCATCAATCGGGCACTACTGATGGTTCTAGTTTAGGTGCTACATGACAGGAGGAACCGTCATGACCACACTCGAAGAGCGCAAAAAAGCGTTCGAAAATAAATTCGCGCATGATGCCGAACAAAAATTCAAGATCGAGGCCCAGCGTGACAGATTGTTGGGTCTCTGGGCTGCCGAGAGGCTTGGCCTGACCAAAGACAAAGCCACGGACTATGTACGCTCGCTGATTAGCACGAAGCTTGAGCGGCCTGGCGACGAGCATATTCTTGCGAAGATTTCCAAGGATTTGTCCGGTTTGGTCGATCACCCTGCCGTCGAGGATAAGATGGCCGAATTTTTGGAGCAGGCCACTGCTGAAATAGTAGGCCTCGAAACATAACGCGACAAAGGGCCGCCGGTCGGGAGTCCGTGCGGCCCTCGCAGCTTACTTGTTCCCCAGTGCGGTACTGCCTTATGAGAGGCTGCCAGATCCATAACAAAACCTTAATGGCAGGCGCCTCATCGATGACACGCAAACTGGTCGAGATCCTTTCCGCTTCAAAACTGTTCCGCCTGATGACCCCTTTGGTGATCACCGGTGCTTGTTTGCTCATCCTAGCCGACAAAGTCGCCCTCCCCCCAATCGCGGAACTTTGGGCGCTGACCGGTCAGATCCCTGCCGCTAATTGGACAGGCGCGCTTTTGGCGACAGCCGTCAGCTTTTGGTCTCTGGGTCGCTATGACGCGGTTGCCCACCGTCATTTGCGCACCGGTTTCGGGGATCGCATGGCGAGCAGGGCCGGTATTGCATCCATCGCATTTTCACAAACGGTCGGCTTTGGCCTCTTGACGGGTGCCTTCGCTCGCTGGCGATTGCTGCCAGGATTGACACCGCTGCAGGCGGCGCAGCTCACCGGATTTGTCGGCATCACGTTTCTGTCCGCACTAGCGCTGATTTGCGGTCTCGCTTTCGTGCTGACTGCCGACACATCCAACAAACCCCTTCTTTGCGCCGTGTTTTCTGCGGCCCTGGTTGCCGTTACAGCCCTGTGCTTTCGGTACCCAACTTGGACTGTTGGTCGTCTAAGCCTGCGTTTACCATCCCTTCGGGCTCTCGGCGCGTTGAGCTTGTGGACCTTGGTTGATATTACCGCCGCAGGCACAGCATTGTGGCTTCTCTTGCCTGCTGGGCATGGGCTATCCTTATTCGACCTGCTACCCGCTTATTTCCTCGCGCTTGGCCTGGCGATTGTTTCGTCTTCACCCGGCGGGGCAGGTCCGCTCGAACTGGCACTTTTGACACTTTTGCCCGCCATTGATCCAGCAACACTTGTGGCTGGCCTTCTGGCGTTTCGCATTGTGTATTACGGCGTTCCTGCAACGATTGCCGGATTGCTTCTGTTGTGGCCTGAGAAACTCGGCATTGGCCTGGCAGCACAAACGCGCGCGTTCCATGATCAAGAGGTCCGTCCGGCTGGAACGCTTCGATTTGAACGCCCGCAGGCGGAAAGCGCGATCATTCTGCAAAATGGGGGGCACGTTCTGGTCGCAGGTCTGAACAAGCTAGCAGTGCTGGACAGCCCGCAGATTTCGGTTGCTTTCTTTGACCCGCTTGTTGGGCAAAAGAATGAAGTCCCGGACGCCCTTGCCCGCCATGCACATCATTACAATACCGTGCCTTGCATTTACAAATGCTCGTCTGGGATGGCCATTGCGGCGCGCAAACAAGGTTGGAAAGTGTTGCGAATCGCAGCCGACGCCATTGTAAACCCTCAGACTTTTTCCGACATGGGCTCGTCTCACCGTCAACTGCGACGCAAACTGCGCTCTGCCGAGAAATCAGGCCTGACCGTTGAAACGCCACCTGAGGATTTGCCCTTGCGCGAAATGCAAGAGGTTGACGCCACTTGGGTTGAAAATCACGGACGCGCGCTTGGGACGTCTATGGGCCAATTCGAGGCCAATTATCTGCGGCAACAACTTCTGTTTATCGCTCGTCAAAACGGTCGCCTAATTGGGTTCGTCAGCTTCCACAGCTGCGCTCACGAATGGACACTTGACCTGGTCAGGCAAGTCCCGAACGCACCAGATGGCACAGGCCATCTTCTGATCCGCAAGGCCATAGACGCAGCAAAAGATGCGGGAATCGCTCGTCTTTCGCTTTCGGCGGTAGCTGATCATCGCTATGTTCATCGCCGCGACTGTGGTCTGCGCCGCTTCAAGGCGTGTTTTGCACCGCGATGGGAACCGCGCTATATCGCTGCCCCCTCATGGAGCGCAATGGCGCTTTCCGTTTTGGAGTTGATCCGGCTGATCCACAGGCCAGCCCCGGTCACACCTATTTTATCCCTCGCACGCCCCATCGCCGAGGACACCGATCCTCATATTGATCATGAGGGAAATGAAATTGCACTTCGTCGCACAGCGTGACACACAAA
>SPLB01000248.1 GCA_004566265.1 Paracoccaceae bacterium
AGCTTTTGATCCGTTTGGTCCACTTCGACCTCCGTTTTGTAAATTCATTTAACTTATTGACCAAAATGCCCCCTAGAATCCATCCCAAAATGGAACCTATTTAGAGTAAACATCTGGGAGAGCAGGATGAACCACAGCGAACATATGGTCCTTCTTGGTGTGCCTATGGACTGCGGCAAGCGTCGAAAGGGCTGTCTGATGGGGCCGGATGCCTACCGGACAGCGGGTCTTGGTGAAGCCTTCGCGGACCTTGGCCATCGAGTCACCGATCTGGGCAACCTGACGCCCTGTGCATACCCGGACGACCGGTCGGACGACAGTATTTTTGCACGAAACGAAGTCATTTCCTGGGTTGAGGCGCTGTCAGATGCGGCAGAATCCGCAATGGCGCAGGGCGTGCCGGTCTTTATGGGCGGCGATCATGCGCTGGCGCTGGGGACCGTGCGGGGTGTCGCCAACTATGCCAAAGCCCAAGGGCGTCCGCTGTACGTTCTTTGGCTTGATGCGCACAGCGATTACCACACGCTGGACAGCACTGAGACGGGCAATATGCACGGCACCCCCGTTGCCTATGTGACAGGCCGCGCAGAGTTCGAGGGGTTTCCAAAAGTCGCAAACCCTGTCCTGCCCGAGAATGTCTGCATGATCGGGCTGCGCTCGGTTGACGGTGCAGAGCGTGCGGCCCTTGAAGCCTCTCTCATTCGCAGGCATGACATGCGCGACATAGACGAGAACGGCATTGCGCGTCCGTTGCAGGCGTTTTTGGCAGAGGTGGCTGCCAATAATGGCATGCTGCATGTGTCTTTGGACGTGGATTTCCTTGACCCCGATGTGGCGCCAGCAGTCGGCACAACCGTTCCAGGTGGGGCCACTGTGCGCGAAGCGCATCTGGTCTGTGAAATCCTACATGACAGCGGTCTTTTGACCTCGCTTGATTTGGTTGAGTTGAACCCATTTCTTGACGAACGTGGCCGTACGGCCTCGCTGATGGTGGATCTTTGCGCCTCCGCACTGGGCCGTCGTGTCTTTGATCGCCCCACGAGGAGCTTTTCATAATGCCCGCCCTTGCCCCCGAAGCGGTTGTGAGGGTACGCCTACGCCACCTTGCGGCGGGCCTGTCGGCGCAACCAGAGCAAGGTGTCCAGCGCGTGGCGACTGATCAAGAACCGTGTTCCCGATGCGCCCTGGCAGAGTCTGCCCGCGTCGTGGCGATCCAGCGCCAAGGAGGCGCAGACGTTCATGTGTTTGCAGCACAGGATGCAAGCCAAGCAGAGGGTCGCCCCTCACATACCTTAAGGGCCGGGCCAAACAGCGGTGCGCTGACCAGCCATGACATGGGCGCTGCGCCAACGCGCCCAGATGAGATCTTGCTGCGGTTCGAAACCTACGGAAAAACCAATTTGAATCTGAGCCAAAAGCAAATCTACCATTCTGCAGACGGCGTGCTGGCGGAAACGGGCCGCGCACGTCCGGCCGTCATACCGCATGCAAACTATGAAAGGCGACGGTTCGGCCAGCGGCATTTGAGCGCTGAAAACGCCGCCCCCGTGCCCCTGACCTTTTTCAAAATTGAATCCGCGGTGGTTCGATGCACTGCATGCACCTGAAAGCAAGGTGGAGGAGCCCAAGATGATCCAACCGTCCAACAAAGCCCTTGTTCCCTTTGTCAGCGTCGACAATATGATGCGCCTGGTTCACAGTATTGGCATTGAAACCATGCTGCGCGACCTGGCGTCTTATGTGGAGGCGGACTTTCATCGCTGGGAAAGCTTTGACAAAACGCCACGTGTGGCGAGCCACTCGGACGTGGGTGTGATCGAACTCATGCCCACCTCAGACGGCGAAGCCTATGGCTTCAAATACGTGAACGGGCACCCCAAAAACACCGCTGAGGGGTTGCAGACCGTTACAGCCTTTGGCCTTCTGGCGGATGTTTACACCGGCTATCCGGTTCTGCTGACAGAGATGACCCTTTTGACCGCGCTTCGGACCGCAGCGACCTCTGCCATGGTGGCGAAACATCTGGCCCCCAAAGGGGCGAAAACCATGGCGATGATCGGAAATGGCGCGCAGTCTGAATTCCAGACTCTGGCCATGAAGGCGATCATTGGTCTGGAAAATGTGCGTCTTTACGACATCGACACCGAGGCCAGCCGGAAGTGTGCGCATAACCTTTCGGGCATGGGCGTTCATGTCACTCTCTGCAAAAGCCCGGAAGATGCCATCGAGGGTGCGCAGATCCTTACCACCTGTACGGCAGACAAGAAAAACGCTACGATCCTGAGCGACAATATGGTCGGCACTGGGGTCCACATTAACGCGATTGGCGGCGACTGCCCCGGCAAGACTGAACTTGCGGCGGGTATTTTGGACCGCGCAGATGTGTTTGTTGAATTCACCGAGCAGACTCGTATTGAAGGCGAAATCCAGCAGATGCCGGATGATTTCCCGGTGACCGAAATCTGGGAAGTAATTGCAGGCCAGAAACCGGGCCGCGTGGATGAAAAACAGATCACCCTGTTTGACGGCGTCGGTTTTGCGACCGAAGATTTCTCTGCTCTGCGTTACATCCGCGATCAGGTGAAAGACGGCGCGTTCTGCGATCCGCTTGATATGTTGGCAGACCCCGACGATCCCCGTGATTTGTTTGGGATGCTCCAACGGGCAAAGTAAAAGAAAACGCGCCTGATCAAGGCGCGATTTTATCTTTTTTCTATATTGCCCTGCCGTTACGTCTGATCCAATTCACTGTCCCAATAGAGATAGTCCATCCAGCTGTGGTGCAGATGGTTCGGCGGGAACTTCCGCCCCATATTGCGCAGCTCTTCGGCAGATGGGCGCCGGGGCGGTTTGCGCAGGGACATGCCCGCGCGATGCAGCGATTTGGAGCCCTTTTTCAGGTTACATTTGGAACACGCCGCAACCACATTTTCCCAGCTGGTGATCCCGCCTGCCGCGCGCGGCACCACGTGGTCAAAAGTCAGGTCGCCCGTCGCACCGCAATACTGGCAGCAAAATTCATCCCGCAAAAACAAATTAAAGCGCGTGAAGGCCACGCGCTTTTGAGGTTTCACATAGTCTTTCAGAACCACAACCGACGGTATTCGGATCTCCGTCGACGGGCTGCGCACCACTTCGTCATACTCCGCAACTATGGCCACGCGATCCAGCCAAGCGGCTTTGACCGCATCCTGCCAGGGCCATAAAGATAGAGGGTAATAGGATAATGGGCGGTAATCCGCATTCAGCACCAGAGCCGGGTGGTTTTTTAACGCACCCGGTTCACGCACAAACTCAGTCCTAAAGTCTCCGTCCATGGAACGTCTTCCTCGCCCTGTTATCCTCGATATGAGACCGGAGCGGGCAGCCCGCCCCAATTTATATACAACTATATATCGTGGTCGACGCCTGACAAGCCCCAAGCTAACACCATATTCTGTGGAAATAGGATGATTCCATGACAAGTGCGTAACATTTATCCACAAGCTGACGCGGCGCAGCTTTAAGGTGGCGCATATTGCCAATACCTGCCCCAGCCCCTAAGCAAATCCCATGAGCACCGCGCCCAGATTGATCCGATTTAACAAACCCTATGATGTCATGCCGCAGTTCACAGACCGTCGCATGGACGCGACCCCGCGCCCGACGCTGTCAAACTTTATCGACTGTCCCGGCGTCTATCCGGCAGGGCGTCTGGACCGCGACAGCGAAGGGCTTATGCTGCTGACAAACAACGGGCGCCTTCAGTCGTGGATCTCGGATCCCAAACACAAACTGACGAAGACCTATTGGGTGCAGGTCGAAGGGATGCCGGACGAGGACGCATTAAGCGTGCTGCGCAAAGGGGTCGAGTTGAAGGACGGCCTGACCCGCCCCGCCAAGGCCCGAATTATGGATGAACCCGCAGGGCTCTGGGCGCGCACCCCTCCAATCCGCGAACGCAAGGCGATCCCGACCACATGGGTACAGGTGCAGATCACCGAGGGCAAAAATCGACAGGTGCGGCGCATGACGGCAGCCGTCGGATGTCCGACCCTGCGGCTTATTCGGTATGCGATTGGGTCCTGGACCTTGGACGGCTTGGCGCAAGGAAAATGGGATGATCTGGAGCCGCCGCGCGTGCCCAGCCCGCCCCGACCGTCACAAAAACCGCCCCGTCGGCCGAAGACCCCGCGCAAACCGCGCCGACAAGACGGCACAGTGAACACGACCGCAAAAGGTGACAGGAAGCCGCGCCGCAAGTAACCTTGGGGCATGAGCACAAAATTAACCCGCCCAACCGGCATCTTGGAAGCCGCCCTTTATGTCACAAATCTAGACGCGGCAGAGGCATTTTACGGCGGGATCTTGGGGTTCTCGCAAATCCAGCGTATTGGGAACCGGCATATTTTTTA
>SPLB01000249.1 GCA_004566265.1 Paracoccaceae bacterium
GTCAATGGCTCAAAGATCTCCTGCCCCTGCGCCAGCGCCAAAAGCCCTTGGCGCATGTGGACACGGGTCTGAAACCGGCGGTGACGAATAACGGCAGCCAGAACGCCGCGGCCGGGCGCCAAAAGAAGGGACAATAGAAACAAGGTGGCACTAAACAGAACAATAATCGGCCCCGTGGGCAAGTTCGGTGCGATGGCAGAGACCGCCGCGCCCAGGTAAGCCGCCAGCCCGCCAAACACACCGGACAGAAGCACCACCTGTCCTGCGCGCTCGCTCCAGAACCGTGCGGTCACGGCGGGAATGATCAAAAGCGCAACAATCAGGATCAGGCCGACAATCTTTAACCCCACCACGGTGACGGCCATCACCAGCGCCATCATCGCCATGTCGACACGGGGCACATTCACCCCCTGGGCGCTTGCGTATTCCGGGTCAAAGCTGACCAGCAGCATCGCGCGGCGCATCACAGCAATCACCGTCAGAACCGCCAGCCCCCCAAGCGCGATTGTCACGGCGTCCGAAAACAACATCCCCGCCGTAGAGCCGAGCAAAAACCCCTCAAGTCCCGCTTGGCGCCCCACGCCCAACGATTGGATCACGGTCATCAGGACCACGCCAACGCCAAAGAACACCGACAGCACCGCGCCGATGGCCGCATCCTCGGAAAGTCGGGTATGGCGCGTCAGCGCGTTCATGCACCACAAGCCCACCATGGCAGAGGCGGCAGAGCCCGCAAGCAGCCCGATCAAGCTGCGCCCGTCGCCGCCAAGCGCGACCATAAGCAGGAAGGCAAGCGCCACCCCCGGTAGGGTTGCATGGCTGACCGCATCGGCGACCAGCGCGCGTTTGCGCAGGAAAAGGAAGGTGCCGGTAATCCCCGCCGCCGCGCCCAGCAGCGCCGCGCCAATGGTCACCAAAGTGGCATTATAGCCCAGCTGCAACAGCAGCGCCTGCACCAGCATCTTAGCCTGCCACTTGCGCGATCTGCGCCGTTGCCAGACGGCCGCCATAGGCGTCGTTCAGCGTCTCGGGCGTAAACGCCTCGGCGACTGTGCCCTCGGCCACTTTGCGGGTGTTGATCAAGAAGACATTGTCGAAATACTCCGCCACGGTCGCAAGATCATGGTGCACGGCCACAACCGTTTTGCCCTCGGCGCGCAGAGCTTTCAGCACGTCGATCATCGCCTTCTCCGTCGCCGCATCGACGCCGGAAAAAGGTTCGTCCAGCACATAAAGGTCTGCGCCCTGCGCCAGGGCACGGGCCAGAAACACCCGTTGCTGCTGACCGCCAGACAGCTGACCAATCTGCCGTTGGGCGAAATCCTTCATGCCAACGCGGTCCAGACAGGTTTCGACCTGTTTCACGTGGGACCCGCGCAGGCGCCCCAGCAGCCCCACTTCCCGGTACAGGCCCATTAGCACCACGTCGATCACGCGGGTCGGAAAATCCCAATCAACCGATGCACGCTGCGGCACATAGGCAATGCGCCCGCGTTGCCGCGCAAGCGGTTTACCAAAGACCTGCACCCGGCCCGACACGGAGGGCACAACGCCCAGCGCGGCCTTCAGCAGGGTCGATTTACCAGCCCCATTGGGCCCAATGATCGCGGTCATTTTGCCCGGCTCAACCGTCATGTCGACGGAAAAAACAGCTGGGTTTTCGCCATAGCGCACGGTCAGACCGCGAATCGCCAGCGGGCTGTCCTGCCTGCTTTGATCGGTGATCTTTTCGCCGTCGCGGCTGACCAGAGCAATCTTCATGGCTTAATGTCCTGCGCCCAGTTTGCCGTCCATGCCGCCTGCGGGGACATCCGCCCCA
This sequence comes from Paracoccaceae bacterium, assembly GCA_004566265.1. Taxonomy (GTDB): domain Bacteria; phylum Pseudomonadota; class Alphaproteobacteria; order Rhodobacterales; family Rhodobacteraceae; genus Epibacterium. Next base: position 1,820 of record SPLB01000249.1, read on the forward strand.
AGCGCTGCTGCAATGGTGGTGAAATTATGGTCCAGCATCCCGATATAGGTGCCCTCGTAGGTCCCCTCAGCTCCCATCGCATCAGAGTAAAGCTCGCCCCCGATTTTAACGGCGTGACCCTGGGCCGCGGCCCCTTCAATAAGCGCTTTCATATTGCGATCCGCAACCGAGGTTTCCACAAACACAGCAGCGACATTGCGCTCCACCAGCGTATCGACCACGTCGCCAATCCGGTTCAGCCCGGCCTCGGACTGGGTCGAGATACCCTGAAGGCCCATGACCTCGAACCCATAGCCCTGGCCAAAATAGCCAAAAGCATCATGGGCGGTCACCAGCACGCGATTTCCTGCAGGCACCTGCTCCAGGACCATCTGGCCGTAGTCCGCCAAACCGTCCAAGTCTTTCAGATGGGCCTCGGCATTGGTGGCAAAGGTCATGGCAGCCTCGGGGCGGGCCTCGCTCAGTGCGGATTGCACGGAGGCCACCACCCGTTTCCACAGGTCCGGGTCCATCCACACATGAGGGTCGAATTTATCGGCGTAATCGTCATGGCCACGCAGCACGCCCTTGGGCAGGGCCTCGGCCACAGCAACCACGCTGCGCTTGCGGGACAGGTCATGGAAAAACGCTTCCATCTGCGCCTCAAGGTACAGACCATGCCACAACACCAGATCGGCGCGGGTCATGGCAACAATGTCGCTGCGGGTCTGGCGATAGGCATGTGGGTCCACACCAGGACCCATCAACGCTGTGACCTCGACCAGATCACCGCCCACTTGCCGCGCGGCGTCGGCAATCATGCCAGTGGTGGCCACCACTTTAAGCGGCGCATCCGCCCAGGCAGCAATTGGCGCCAGCGTCATCAGCGCGGCGGTGGCAAGACCTTTCAAGGTCTGGCGGCGGGTCGTCATCGGGTTTCCCCCTTCATCAGGTCCTGTCTCACCACAGCGTGGTGGCGTCTCACAATGGATATATGAGAACGTTTCTCAACTGCGTCAAATGAAAATGAGAATTACTTGCAAGAAGAGCGCGGATTTTTTGCTTTTTGTCCTTTTGGTCAAAAAGAACCCGAATTTGAAGGTGCCTCGACTTGCATTTCGCCCAGCCTCCGTGCGAATTTGCCGCCAAACCCGCCTCTCCACCGTCATGAGGAACCTCCAGATGGACAGCTCAAACGTCACCCGGACCCTCGCGGGTCATGGAACGATACCGCGCAACCCCGGCACTGACTTTGACCTCGATTGGGCGCTGAGCCTGACCGCGAACACCTCCGCCATTGAACGCCGCTGCGCCACCCTGCCGGGCCGCCGTTCGGTGAAGAAAGACTATCAGGCCGCGTGGCTCTTGAAAGCGATCAGCCTGATCGACCTGACCACGCTCTCTGGAGACGACACCGAGGCCCGCGTGCGCAGGCTCTGCGCCAAGGCGCGTCAGCCCGTAGAGGCAGGCCTGCTGTCGGCCTTGGGCATGGACGGGCTGACCACCGGTGCGGTCTGCGTTTATCACGAGATGATCCCGGCGGCGGTCAAAGCCCTGAAGGGATCGGGCATTCCGGTTGCGGCTGTGTCGACCGGCTTCCCGGCGGGTCTGTCGCCGTTCCACCTGCGCGTGGAAGAGATCCGGGACAGCGTCAAGGCCGGCGCGGAAGAGATCGACATTGTGATTTCCCGCCGTCTCGTGCTCGAAGGGAAGTGGCAGGACCTTTACAACGAGATGCGCGCCTTCCGCGACGCCTGCGGTGAGGCCCATGTCAAAGCGATCCTGGCCACGGGCGAGCTGGGCAGCCTGCGCAATGTCGCACGCGCATCGATGATCTGCATGATGGCGGGAGCGGATTTCATCAAGACCTCGACCGGAAAGGAAAGCGTCAATGCAACCCTGCCCGTGTCTTTGGTGATGATCCGCGCAATCCTCGAATATCATGCGCGCACCGGATACCATGTGGGCTACAAGCCTGCTGGTGGCATCTCCAAGGCCAAGGACGCGCTGGTCTATCTGTCGTTGATCAAAGATGAACTGGGCGACCGCTGGCTTCAGCCCGACCTCTTCCGCTTTGGCGCATCGTCGCTTCTGGGCGACATCGAACGCCAGCTCGAACACCATGTGACCGGGGCCTATTCCGCGAGCCACCGCCACGCTATGGCCTAAGCCACAGGGACCACGAACATGACCATCAAAGAGATTTTCGAAACCATGGACTATGGACCTGCCCCAGAAAGCGCCGCTGACGCCCTTGCCTGGCTGGTCGACATGGGCGACCGGTTTGGCCATTTCATCAATGGCGAATTCACCGCGCCGGGCGATGGGTTCGACAGCAAAAACCCCGCCACCGGTGAGGTGCTGGCAACCTTGAGCCAAGCCACCCAAGGCGATGTGGACGCCGCCGTTGCGGCCGCCCGCACGGCACAAGGCCCATGGGCCGCGCTGGGGGGGGCGGGGCGTGCGCGCTATCTCTATGCCATCGCACGGCTGCTACAGAAACACGCGCGCCTGTTTGCGGTGCTGGAGACCATGGACAACGGCAAGCCGATCCGTGAATCCCGCGACATCGACATTCCGCTGGCGCAGCGTCACTTCTACTACCACGCCGGCATGGCGCAGCTACAGGAGAGCGAACTCAAGGACCGCGAGGCGCTGGGGGTTTGCGGCCAGATCATCCCGTGGAACTTCCCGCTGCTGATGCTTGCGTGGAAGGTCGCCCCGGCGATTGCCATGGGCAACACTGTGGTGTTGAAACCGGCAGAGTATACCTCGCTGACCGCGCTGCTGTTTGCTGATATCTGCTGTCAGGCGGGTCTGCCCAAAGGTGTCGTGAACATTGTCACCGGCGATGGGGCCGTGGGCGAAATGATCGTGGGTGCAGAGGTCGATAAGATCGCCTTCACCGGCTCGACTGAGGTCGGAAAGCGCATCCGCGCGGCGACTGCGGGTTCTGGCAAGGCGCTGACGCTCGAGCTTGGTGGTAAATCCCCCTACATCGTCTTTGACGACGCGGATCTGGATTCAGCCGTCGAGGGCCTGGTGGACGCGATCTGGTTCAATCAGGGTCAGGTCTGCTGCGCCGGTTCGCGCCTGTTGGTGCAGGAAAGCATTGCAGAAACGTTCCACGCCCGCCTGCGCGCGCGCATGGATAAACTGCGCATTGGCAATCCGCTCGACAAATGCATTGACGTGGGCGCCGTGGTGGACCCGATTCAGCATGCCCGCATCAGCGAACTGGTCGGCGCCTGCACAGACGGCGACGTCCACCAAGCGGCGATTGAAATGCCCGCAGAGGGCTGTTTTTACCCGCCGACCCTGATCGAAGGGCTGACGCCGTCCGACCCGCTGATGCAGGAGGAGATCTTTGGCCCGGTGCTGGTGTCGACCACCTTCCGCACCCATGCCGAAGCGCTGGAGCTGGCCAACAACACCCGCTACGGTCTGGCGGCGACGCTTTGGACCGAGAACGTGAACCTCGCCCTTGAGATCGCACCAAAGCTGGCCGCCGGTGTGGTCTGGGTCAATGCCACCAACCTGTTTGACGCGGCGGCCGGTTTTGGCGGCGTGCGCGAAAGCGGCTTTGGCCGCGAAGGCGGCTGGGCCGGGCTGATGGCCTATACCAAACCTGCGGGCAAGGTTGCCAAACTGGCCCTCATTGCAGCCTTTGAGGGCACGAGCACCGAGATGCCCGACGCCATCGACCGCACTGCAAAAATGTATGTCGGCGGCAAGCAGGCACGCCCGGACAGCGGTTATTCCAAGCCGGTTTACGGCCCCAAAGGCAAACTGCTGGGGCATGTGGGCATCGGCAACCGCAAGGACGTGCGCAACGCAGTTGAGGCCGCAGCGGGAGCAAAGGCATGGTCCAAGACCACCGGCCACCTGCGCGCGCAGATCCTGTATTACATCGCCGAAAACCTGTCGGCGCGTGCGGATGAGTTTGCCGCCCGCATTGATGCGATGACCGGCAAGAAGGGCGGCAAGGCAGAGGTTGAGGCTTCGCTGGATCGTCTGTTCTCGGCAGCGGCCTGGGCGGATAAATTCGACGGCCGCGCGGCAGGTGTGCCCATGCGCGCGGTTGCGCTGGCGATGCATGAACCGGTTGGCACCATTGGTGTCCTGTGCCCCGATGAAGCCCCGCTGCTGGGTCTGATTTCGGCCATGGCGCCGGCGATTGCGATGGGCAACCGGGTGGTGCTGGCCGCCTCTGAGGCCTTCCCGCTGGTGGCGACGGATCTGTATCAAGTGCTTGAGACCTCGGATCTGCCTGCTGGCGTGGTGAACATTCTGACCGGCCCGCACGCCGATCTGGGCGACACCATGGCCAAGCACCTGAACCTCGACGCGATCTGGAGCTTTTCGGGCAGCGACCTGTCGGAGACAGTTGAGGCGGCGAGTGCCGGAAACCTCAAGCGGACATGGGTCAACAATGGCACAGCATTCGACTGGTCCAAGGACCAATCGCGTCGCTTCCTAGAGGCCGCAACTGAGGTGAAAACCATCTGGGTGCCCTACGGCGAATAAAATCGGGACAAAAACGGCGAATTCACACGGCGACTGGCCCCACGCAGACGTCATGCTGGGGATCAACGGGCCTGCGGGGAACCCTCGCAGGCCTTTTTCGTATCTGATGTGGCTCTGACGCTTGGGTTCAGATCCAAAAAGACGGGCGGCGCCGCCAAGGGCGGAACGGGCCTGCGGGACCTCTCCCGCAGCGGCCAATTCAATACGTATTGAAACAGGGGCTCCTCCTGCACCTTTGGTGGAGGTGGTCTTTGGAGATCCTGTTCCTGTGGTCTTGGTCTTTTGGGGTCGCGACAGGGGCAGTGTGGCCGCCCCGCGTTGAGATAAACAAAAAGGGGCGCGCGCAGATTGCGCAACGCCCCTTTGGGAAGTGGTCAAAACCCGTGGCTTAGTTCGAGGTATCCAGACCCTCGGGACGGCCCACAATGGTGAAATGCAGCCCGGCGGGATCATAAAGACGCGCGGCGACGCGGTTCGCGTCCTCGAGTGTCACGGCATCGACCTTGGCATTGCGGGTTTTCACGTAGTCCAATCCCAGATCGTCCATCTGCATGCCCACAAGGATCGAGGCAATCTGGCTGTTGCCATTGAAGCGCAGCGGGTAGGCCCCGGTGAGGTAGGTTTTGGCATCCGCCAGCTCTGCCTCGCTCACGCCTTGGGTGGCGATCTTGGTCCACTCGTCGCGGACCACGCTCACGGCCTCGGCCATTTTCTCATTGGCAGAGGCAAAAGAGCCCATATAGGTCGCCGCCAGGTCGCGCGGCACGAGGTAAGAATAAGCGCCATAAGTCAGGCCGCGTTTTTCGCGTACCTCGGTCATCAGACGGCTTTCAAAAGACCCCCCGCCGAGGATCTGGTTCAGAACATAGGCGGCAAAGAAATCCGGGTCGTGGCGGTCAATGCCGACCTGCCCGAACAGCGCCACCGACTGCGGCGTGTCAAAGTCGACGACCGTGGTGCCGCCCGCAATCTGCGGCGCAACGCGTCCCGGCATCGGCGCGCCGGTTTCCGGCAGGGCCCCCAGAAGATCATCCAGCATCAGGCCCAGTTCTTCAGGGGTGATGTCCCCCACCGCACTGACATA
>SPLB01000250.1 GCA_004566265.1 Paracoccaceae bacterium
AAGATCCACCCCTGTACCTGACCCGCGCAGCCGAATATCCGAGAGCACCAGCGCAATCTCGGGCAGGTCGGCCAGAAGCGCTGTGGCTTCTTCCAGACTCGCGGCCTCTACCACCGCGCAGCCGAGGTCCATGAGCATGTCTCGGATCGACTCGCGCAAGTCAGGCATGTCTTCGACCAACAGCACCATGCGGCCCGAAACCTCGGGGGCGACGCGGTAGGGCAGCCGCAGGGTGACATTGGCCCCTGATACGGTATTGCCAATGCGAATGTCTCCGCCTGCGGATTTCACCATGTCGTAGACCATTGCAAGGCCAAGGCCGGATCCTTCCTGTCCTTTGGTGGTGAAAAAGGGGTTCAGCGCCTGGTCCAATGCGTCTTGGGAAAAGCCGGGGCCGGTGTCGCTGACCGAGATTTCCAGCCAAGTCTGCCCCACCAGATGCACGGCGACGGTGATCTGGCCCGACGTGCCGCAGGCGTCGCGAGCGTTGAGGATCAGGTTCAACAGCGCATCCTGCAGGCGGCCGGGGTCCAGAAGCAGTGCCTGATCGGGGATGTTGTCGAGAACCGACAGACCAATCCCGCGGGGCAGGGACGGGGAGGCAAGGATTTTCAGTTCGGTCAGAAGCGCGTGTACATCGCAGGCCTCGGGACGCAGGCCGCGCTGACTTGTGACCTGCGACAGCCGCCTGAGCAGTCGCCCGCCCCGGTCAGCGGCGGATAGGGTTGCTGAGATCAGCTCATGTGCGTCCTCGGGCAGGTCCATTTTTGCCAGCTTGCCCTGCATCCCAAGGATGATGGTCAAGAGGTTCGAAAAATCATGGGCCAGCCCGTTGGTCATCTGCGCAGCCAGCGCGCGACGGCGGCTTTGCTGTAGGGCGACGCGGGCCTGAGTTTCCTCGGTCACATCCATGGACAGCACATAGACGCCGCCCTGACCATCAGGTGTAAATGCCACGCGCAGGCGGCGGTGGTCCTGATCTTCGGTGAACTCGAACACAGGGCTCTGGCCGGTATAGGCGGCGTTCAGATGTGGTTCGATACGCAGAAAAGCATGGTCGCCCAGCACGTCGCGCATGTGGCGTCCCAGGATCGTGGCCGGGCGTCTGGGGAAAACATCCGACAGCCGCCCATTGGTAAACGTGTAACAGCCCTCCCCGTCCACATGGGCGATATGAGCGGGCATCATTTCTGTGGTCAGCCGGGTGCGGGCCTCGGTTTCGGTCAGCTGGCGCTTGGCTTCTTCCAGCGCGGAAATGCTGGCGGCGAGCTTGCGGTTGGTTGCAGAGAGTTCCTCCGCGTGAGACAGAAGCTGATCAGAGAGTTCAGCAGAACGGGCGCGCAACAGCGCCTCGGCGCGTTTGGTCTGGGTGATGTCGGTATAGACCGCGACCCACCCCCCCTGCGGCAGGGGGGCCCCCTCGATCGAAATGATCCGCCCATTGGGGCGGCGGCGTTCCAGATAATGCGGCTGGAAGGCCTGCGCCTGTGCCACGCGCTGGTCAACAAACTCATCGAGATCCGGCAGGTCGCCATAATCACCACGGGCCGCAATCAGACGGATGGTGTCGGCAAAACTGGCGCCGGGGCTGACCAGTTCGCGGGGCAGATTGAACATCTCTTGAAACCGACGGTTGCACGCGGCAAGTCGCAGATCCTGGTCATAGATCGACAGTGCCTGGGCGATCAGGTTCAGCCCGGCTTCTACCATTTTGCTATGCTGCCGTTCAATATGCGTCATTCTTTCCCCCTGAGACATGGCTAGCACGCAGATAGAAAGGTGGAAAGCCTGACGCGCGGGGAGGTTTTGGCGCGTTGCGCTGTCTGTTTTGGCGCTGTTACAATTCGTTAGATTTGAGACAACTTGCGGTGAGAATCTAAAGTCAGATTGGCCGCACAGATTGACTTCAGGGCGCTTGAGAAAGCCTGCGATGCACCCGTGGAGGGGGGGCGACGCAGGGGAGCTGCCTGTCGAAGGAAATCCTTTGGAGGAGATTATCGTGACGAACGCTGTCGCAAACCCCGCGTTTGCCTCGGTTCCGGCTCTGCTGGCGCGCAATGCGGCGCAATATGCTGACCGCCCGGCGTATCGGGAAAAAGAGTTTGGCATCTGGCAGAGCTGGACCTGGGCCGACGCCGCCGAAGAGATCGAGGCGCTTGCGCTGGGCCTGATCAAGATGGGCGTTCAGCCCGGAGATTTCATTGCCATTATCGGGCGCAATCGCCCGTCCATGTATTGGTCCATGGTTGCGGCGCAATGCGTTGGTGCGGTTCCCGTTCCCCTGTATCAGGATGCGGTGTCGGAAGAGATGGCCTATGTGATGGAGAACTGCGGCGCGTCTTATGTGATCGCGGGCGACCAGGAACAGGTCGACAAGGTCCTTGAAATGCAGGAGCGTTTGCCGAACCTGAAGCACATGATCTATGTCGATCCGCGAGGGTTGCGCAAATATGATCACGGCACCTTACATGATTTTGCCGATGTGCAGGCGCAGGGGCGGGCGGCGCGCGATGCGCTGTCGGCAGAGCTGGCAGCACGCACTTCGGCGCTGACCTATGACAGCATTTGTGTGATGCTGTACACATCCGGCACCACCGGCAAGCCTAAGGGCGTGGTGCTGTCCAACCGCAATGTGATCGAGACCTCCAAAAACTCTGGCCAGTTTGATGCGCTGGCCCAGAGCGAAGAAACCCTGTCTTACCTGCCGTTGGCCTGGGTGGGAGATTTCATCTTTTCGGTTGGTCAAGCCTATTGGTGCGGTTTCTGTGTGAGCTGTCCCGAAAGCGCCGACACGATGATGACCGACCTGCGCGAGATCGGGCCGAGCTATTTCTTTGCGCCCCCGCGTGTGTTTGAAGGCCAACTGACCAATGTGATGATCCGCATGGAAGATGCGGGCGCTCTGAAACGGCGGATGTTCCATCACTTCCTTGAACACGCCAAGAAGGTCGGCGGTGATATTCTGGATGGCAACCCTGTGGGTCTGCTGGACCGGCTGAAATACAAGCTGGGCGATCT
>SPLB01000251.1 GCA_004566265.1 Paracoccaceae bacterium
CTTCTGCAACGCGGGCAGCGCGTCAAACGCCAGCCCCGGTCGGATGTCCACATCGACATCGGGCCAGGATTTGCGGAACCCCTCCAGCACCGGGAACAGCCATTCGAAACAGGCGTGGCATTCAATCGCGATATGCAACCGGCCCGTCTCACCATCACGCAGGCTTGCAAACTCAGCCTGCATGGATTCGACCTGCGGCAAGATTTGCTCTGCCAGCCGCAAAAGCCGCAGCCCCGCCGGAGACAGCTTCATTGGCTTGGAGCGGCGCACAAACAGCTCAACACCTGCCTGATCTTCCAGACCTTTGATCTGATGGGACAAGGCAGATTGAGTGATGTTCAACTGATCCGCAGCACGCGCCAGGCCGCCACAGTCGTGTATCGCCTTTATGGTGCGAAGATGACGAAATTCGATATGCATACCTGAGCGCTTTTCATGTTTTTCTTTAGGATTATGAATTTGCCTCACTTCTAGCAACTGTGTGACAAAGGGTCAACCACCGGATGACCCGGCTACCAACTGTAGGAGCAGCAAAGTGACTGATGCCAAGACCAAGACGCCTGAGATTTCTTTTGAATTCTTCCCGCCACAGACTTTGGAGGCGTCGTTTCGCCTCTGGGATACGGTCCATGCTCTTGCGCCGATGGAGCCGCGATTTGTCTCTGTGACCTATGGTGCGGGCGGCACCACCCGCGCGCTGACTCACGATGCGGTCACCACGCTGCAGCGCAATTCCGGCCTGCGGGTCGCGGCCCATTTGACCTGTGTCGCCGCAACAAAAGCCGAAACCTTGGAGATCGCCGAGCAATACAGCGACGCCGGGATCACCGATATCGTTGCTCTGCGCGGCGACCCCCCTGAAGGGATGGATGCATTTGAAGCCACAGAAGGCGGTTTTGGCTCATCGATAGAGCTGATCGAAGCATTGGCAAAGACCGGCAAGTTTATTTTGCGGGTCGGCGCCTATCCCGAAGCGCACCCGGAAGCGGAGAATCTACAGGCAAGTGTGGATTGGCTAAAACGAAAGTTTGACGCAGGGGCAGACGAGGCCCTCACACAATTCTTTTTTGAGGCCGAAAGCTTCCTTCGCTTCCGTGACGCCTGCGCCAAAGCAGGACTGGATACGAACCGCCTGACCCCCGGAATTCTGCCAATTGAAAACTGGAGCGGCGCCCGTCGATTTGCCCTGCGCTGCGGTGCACAGATCCCGGTTTGGTTGGAGGAAGCGTTTTCCAAGGCCAAAAGGGATGGCCGCAGCGATCTGCTGGCCACGGCACTGTGCAGCGAACTTTGCACCGATCTTCTGGAGGAGGGCGTGAACCGCCTGCATTTCTACACGCTTAACCGCCCGGAACTGACCCGCGATGTGTGCAATGCATTAGGTATTGCACCAAAAGCGCGGCTTCAGAATGTTGCTTAAGAACGTGGCGTAAGACTGGCGCCCGACTGGGCTGCGGCATAGCGTTCAGACCAAGGGTCATCTTCCAAGAGGAACCGGAGGTCAAACGATGCCGCAGCCCCCTTTTATTGCAAAATCCCCCGAAGAACTGCTGAACCTGTCGGATATCGGGTCTATATCGGGACTCGACTTCATGACAAGGATCCTCGACGGTCGCCTACCCGGCCCGCCGATTGCGGATACAATGGGATTTGCACTGTCCGCGGTCGAACGCGGCAAAACATCCTTTACGGGCACCCCTAAGTTTCCAGTCACCAACCCCATGGGCACGGTGCATGGCGGCTGGTATGGCACAATCCTTGACAGTGCGATGGCCTGCGCCGTGATGACATGCCTGCCGGTAGGTTCCGTCTATACCACTTTGGAATATAAGATAAACATTATCCGCTCCATTCCGTTGGGCATGACGGTAAACTGTACGGGCGAAGTCGATCACACGGGCCGGTCCACTGGGATTGCCCATGGCGAATTGCGCGGCGTAGAGAATGGCAAGCTTTATGCGACCGGCTCAACCACATGTATCATTATGCCGCTGAACCCACCCAGCTAGCGCGCGCTACGGCGAAATCTTGGCACAAAGGACCATCGGCAGATAGCGCGCTGCCCCATTGCAGGGCGTTGCACCGACCGCAGGGCCGAAGGATGCACGCGTTCGCTCGGATCTGTGCCCCATTGGCGCTTGCTGCGCAAAACAAACAGCTTGGCGGCCCCGGTCCAGCTGCCGATGGACGGGGCGCCGGGATCCACCGGAAAGCGCATGCGCCAGTCCATAGGCAGCAGTAAGCCGCAGTTCTCCGCGCGCTCCAGCATCCAGACCAGCGAAAGATTGGCCAGCGGGCGCGCGGGTTCAAATCCGCTAAGCTGCCCGCCCACATCGCCATGGGTGCCGCGGAACCAGACCTGTTCGACATGGCCATCGAAACCACCGGTGCTGTCCCATAGAACTGGCTCAAAGGAAGTGCGGGTCTCGTTCAAGGCCAGCGCTTGAAATCCGTTTTTAACATGTGGCCCCAGCTGGTGATTGTGGAAGGCGTGGCGCGGACCGGTCCAGCGCGACAAGACTGGCAAACGCAGGCCCAGCGCCTTGACCGTGTCCCAAACCCCCACCATTTCTACCTGCACGGTGTCATGACAGAACGCAGTCGCAAACGCCCGAACGGATTCTCGGTTGCTGCCGCTCTTATAGTGTCGATAGGCCATGAGAATATTACGTTCTGTCGCATGCGCCTGCTGAAGCAACCCGACATTGCCCAAGATCCCGGCCAGCGAGCGCACCGCATAGGCCCCACGGGAATACCCAATCAGAAAAATTTTGTCGCCGGGCCGATACCGTGACGCCAGATAACCATAAGCACGTCGGATTTTTCGATTGATGCCCTTGCCGACGACCACATCCAGGACTTTGGCCCAGCCACGCCACTGCACACCCGCCTCATAGTAGACCGACACCTGCGGCCCCATCTCACGGCACAATCGGTAAGTCATACCCGCGTGGGTTTCAAAACCCGGTTCGAGCGAAGACATAGTGCCGTCGAGGATGATGACGTGACTCAAAGGTTCTCGTGGGGCGCGGTCTTGCACGTGTTTTTCAAAAAAGGTCCCGCCAAGCCAGCGCATGACTTTCGATCCGAACCGGTTCACGCCCATTCTCCACGATCCTCCTGATGTAACGTCTCGCGGGTCCACAACGGCGTGTCCACCTGTCGCAAAGCCCAGGCCTTCGAAAAGAAGGTAGCAAAGGCGCTGACCGTTTGGTCACTTGCAGCCAGCGTGGAAGGGCGCTGCGTGGTCACCGCATTTGCCCTCCAGTCTCGTCGCTTTCAGGTCTCAGATCCTTTTCACCTTGGATCGCGTGAGTTTCTTTAGTCGACAAGCCCGCCTCATCCGCACGGAACTCGACATAAGCGGTCTCGTGCCCTTGTCCATTGCGTTCGGTGCCGACATCGGTGTTCATTGCGTCCCCTTCGAGGAGTTCGTTTTCTGCTGTCTCGTCAGGAGACCCCAAAATGCTTTCAATATAGTAACACATGACCGCGCCGCGCAGGTGGCTTTGTTCAGCATGTTGTGATCGGCGCCCAGTAACCCATCCAGATCTGAGACACTTACCGAACGGTCAAAAGAGGTGAAGAACTACCTAAGTCCCTCGAACAGATTGGACCGAGCTATTGGGCAAAACAAACGCAAACAAGCACGCCTCCCTCTCTTGTTCATGCCAGACAGGATTAACCCAAAAATTACACAGGCTTTTCACTTGGCGGGCAGTGATCATTCGACCTGCAATCCGGGAAACAGATACCAGACCGGTTGGAAACCGAAGGTCGTCGCACCGTGTTACCATTTGGGCTTTGCCACACTTCCACAGTCTTTCGAGGTCCTTACGCGCCTTCTACTGCAAAATCCCCGGTGCAAGTTCACCCCGCGCGTGTCCGTGGTCCAGCCTTTTTGTGCCGCTGGATTGTGCCAGGGACTGGACCGTCACCAATTCGCTTAACCCATAGCCATTGAAGCGCGTGCTCATTGCCAGTGAATAGGCACCAAGGCCTTCAAACAAAAGAAAATCGCCAACCTCGCAGTCCTCAGGCAAGATCAAGCCATCGGGTAGTTGGTCCAAGCTGTCGCAGGTGGGACCAAAGATCTGCCGGGCCTGTGCCGCGCCCTGTCGCGCGCCTCCAGTTTGTGCAACCACGCGAAGTTGATGGGGCAGCCCCATATCGCGC
>SPLB01000252.1 GCA_004566265.1 Paracoccaceae bacterium
ATGATCCAAAGCGGCGTCACCATTCCCGAGGACGGCCCCGAACCCGGAACCTTTGTTCGGCGCCCCGTCCATGCCGGCGATTTTCTGATTTTGGTACAAAGCCGGTCTGGCCTGTTTTCCGAAATGATTCGTGCCTGTAAGGCCGCAGGTCTACCTATCGCCGGCGCTGATCGGCTCAAAGTCGGTGCGGAACTGGCGGTAAAGGACATTGCCGCGCTCTTGCGTTTTCTTGCTTTGCCCGAAGACTCGCTTGCGCTGGCGGAGGCGCTGAAATCGCCGATCTTCGGTTGGACGGAACAAGCGCTGTTTGACCTTGCTCATCACCGGCGCGAAGTTCACCTCTGGGAAGCATTGCGCAAACGAGGTGCAGACTTTCCGCGAACGATGGAGGTTCTAAACGACCTGCGCGGTCAGGCGGATTTCCTGCGCCCCTTTGATCTGATCGAACGGATTCTGACCCGCCATAACGGCCGAAAACGCCTGCTGGGCCGGCTGGGACAGGAAGCTGAAGACGGGGTGAATGCACTGCTGTCGCAGGCGCTGGCCTATGAGCGCACCGAGACACCGTCCCTTACCGGGTTTCTGGTTTGGATGCAGACCGATGATCTAGAAATCAAACGTCAAATGGGCGCGGCCGGAGATATGATCCGGGTGATGTCTGTGCACGGCTCCAAAGGGTTGGAAGCGCCGATTGTGATCCTGCCCGACACCGCCAAACGCAAACCACCGCGGCTCGACAGTATTTTGAGCATCAAGGACAGCGCGGTTTGGGCGCTGCCACAGGCACAAATGCCGCCGGCCATGACCGAAGCGGCCAGCACGGCGCTTGCAAAGCTCGCCAATGAGCGTCTCCGGCTCTTGTATGTGGCTCTAACACGGGCGGAAAAGTGGTTGATCGTTGCAGGTGCCGGCGAGCGCGACAAAACCGGCGAGAGCTGGTATCAGCGCATCGAAGCCGCCATGAAGACCGTTGGTGCCCTGCCAGTGGATACCCCAACCGGCGAAGGGTTGCGTTATGCCCATGCGGATTGGGACGCACCAGACCGGGTGCCCGCAACACAACGCGTTTTGCGCACCATCACGCTGCCGGAAGTTTATCAGCATCCTGCGCAAAACTACGTGCCGCCACGCGCAACGTTGCGTCCTTCGGACCTAGGGGGGGCGAAAGCCTTGCCCGGCGAAGCGGGACTGGATGAGGACGCCGCCATGGCGCGCGGATCTGCGCTCCATCGCCTGCTTGAACATCTGCCATCCCTGCCGCAGCCCGAATGGGACACACGCGCCGAGGCTTTGGCCCGTCACGACGACTGGCCAGAATTACTGACCGAGGCCAGCGCTGTGCTGACTGCGCCGGCTCTGACCGACATATTTGCGCCGGACGCTCTGGCCGAGGTTACGCTCACTGCAAATCTAGGCGCTGACCGCCTGCATGGCGTGATCGACCGTCTGGTCATCACAGACGACCGCGTGCTGGCGGTGGATTTCAAATCCAATGCTACCGTGCCCAGCCGACCCGAGGATTGCCCCGAAGGCCTGCTGCGGCAGATGGGAGCCTACGCCCGCGCCCTTGCGCAGATTTATCCGAATCGCCAAATCGATACCGCGCTGTTGTGGACACGCACGGCGACGCTTATGCTCCTGCCGCAGACGCTTGTGTCACAGGCCTGTGAAAGAGCCGCATTCCGAAGGCTGGAACCTTGACGATTGCACAAGTGGTTCATAGGTTCCAACTCCAGTTGCCAAACACTTCAGGAGACATACCAATGTCCACCGTAGCCGTCACAGACGAAACATTTGACTCAGAGGTCAAAAATTCCACTGTCCCCGTTGTCGTGGACTTCTGGGCCGAATGGTGTGGCCCGTGTAAACAAATAGGCCCTGCGCTCGAAGAGCTGGCGGCTGAGTACGGCGAGACAGTGAAAATCGCCAAGGTTGACGTTGACAGCAACCCGAACTCTGCCGCTGCCATGGGCGTCCGCGGAATTCCGGCGCTGTTCATTTTCAAGGACGGCCAGGTTGTCTCTAACCGCGCTGGTGCTGCCCCAAAAGCTGCACTTCAGAGCTGGATTGACGAATCCCTCTAAGGTTCGGCCAGGTTATGTTGCAAAAAAGGCGTCTTCAGGGCGCCTTTTTTCGTTTGAGGTGCCCAAACGACGTGGTCCTTGGAAAAAAGATCATTTCCAGGACTGGCACGCGATCAGCGATGGAAGATCGAGGAGTGGCAAAAAACGAATGTTGGTGGCGTTCGAGCTCGGAATCTTTCTATACAACGCCGAGTACATATGGCGCACAAAATCGGTTCGGCCTGCTATAACCTGGGCCGAGCCATATTACTTGCGGACAAGGCTTTCCCGGAAGAAATCGACAACTTCTCCGTTTCTTTCCTCAAGGAAGGCCCATCTGTCAAATCCGCTTGGGTTCTGTGAGGGCTCTCCAACTTCAGCAGAAATGCTATCAGGGGAGGGAGACAGGAATGCATGGTGATGCAAATCATCAATTACCCTATAGAGGTGCTCAATTGGCAGAAGTCTGTGCACATTCTCGGCGTGGTAAGGGGCGCGAAAGGAGAAATCAGCGCCGTCAGAATCGCGGCGATCAAGAATTTCACATCTGCTGTCCCTTTTTCAACGCAATGCCGACTATATCACCGAAGCTCTGTCGGCGATGCCCTGTACAACATTCGATCGTTTTTTTGCCAGTCTTAACACGCACCCTCTCGAAATGCGGGTCGCCCTGACAATTGATGGGCAAATTTTTCAAACGCGGAGTATGCGAAATTCTTTATTCTTCATCTGCTTGGAGCGCGACTTTGCAGGCTGTTCGGGGCGGCATAGACGTCCAAACTCCACACAGTTACAGCAACGCTTTGGTCGCAACGGCAGCGGTCGAAACCAATGTGCCATCCCTTGCTTGCAAATTGATATGCTACACTGATCCTAAACGACAAAAGCCGCCCCTAAAGGACGGCTTCTCATCTTGACGGTCAGTCTTTGAGATCAGATAACATCTTTGATCTGGTGACGAGACAGGCCAATGTCAGCCAACTGCGCATCGTTCAGTTCGGAAAGTGCACGACGTGTCAGGCGCACTTCATTCCATGCAGCCAGCTTTTCTTTCAGAGCCAGCGCAAGATCCACAACGCGGAAGATGGAGACGGCGCCGACGGGCGCGGAAACATTTACATTTGCCATTTGACGCAATCCTTTGATTGATGCAGCAGACCATGTGTCGCTGCGTAAACCCCATGTAAGCTCCGCCCCTGAGTCTCACAACTGCCCGTTTTTCAGTCCCGATTTGCACTGAATGCATAGCAAGTCAGCAGACTACTAACGAGCAGCCTTCTTAATTTAGAAACATAAGCGTTCTACCAGCCCCCGCGCCGCCTCTTGTGCCGGACCGGGCTTACTTCCATATAGGGTACCAACTGACAGCCGCTGAATACGGAGTAGCACATGGCAGATGATCAATTTCCGGGCTGGCACGGAACGACCATTATCGGCGTCCGTAAAGGAGGCGAGGTCGTCATTGCGGGCGACGGACAGGTCTCTTTAGGGCAAACCGTGATCAAAGGCACTGCGCGTAAAGTTCGCAAACTCTCGCCCGGTGGCTACGATGTTGTCGCAGGTTTCGCAGGCTCCACCGCCGATGCGTTTACCCTGCTCGAACGTCTTGAGGCCAAACTGGAAGCAACCCCGGGTCAGCTGGCGCGCGCCAGTGTGGAACTGGCCAAAGACTGGCGCACCGACAAATATTTGCAAAAGCTTGAAGCCATGCTGATTGTTTCTGATGGTGAAGACCTGTTTGTGATTACCGGCGTCGGCGACGTGCTGGAACCTGAACATGACGTAACCGCAATCGGATCGGGTGGCAATTTCGCACTGGCAGCAGCCCGTGGCATGATGGACAGCGACCGTGATGCGGAAACCATTGCACGCGATGCAATGGCGATTGCTGCTGACATCTGCGTCTATACAAATGGCCGCCTGACCGTGGAGCGGGTCGCAAAATGATCTCTGCGGATGATCTTCGCGCCGCTGTTGGCTCGGGGCTTCTGAGCGAGGCGCAAGCCGCGTCGCTCAAGGCGCTGTCGGACAGCCGTCGTGGGGCGCGGGAGGATCTGGCACCCGGTGATGAACCGTTTGAGCTGTTCAAAGGCTTCAATGAGATTTTCATCGTGATTGGCCTGATCATCCTGTGTACCGGCTGGATCACCATGAACTCGGTCGCGCTGGCGGCAGATTTTGGCAATTACAAAACCCATGTAATGGGGGCGGCTGGCTTTGGCGCGGTGTTCCTTTGGGGCGTGTCCGAATATTTTATTCGCCGCCGCCGTATGGTTGGGCCTGCGATTGCTCTATCGGTCATGTTTGCAGGAAATGCACTTGCCGGGTTTGCCGCGTGGCGGGCACAGCCCTTTATGATCGCCCAAAACGACTATTCGTCGCTGCCAATTGCGCTGGCGATGTCGATTCTAGCGCTGGCGCTCTATTGGTGGCGTTTCAGGGTGCCATTCACCATGGCGCTCATGGCGCTGGGTTTGTTTGCGGTCGCGCTGATCTTGGGCGCGGATCAGGCGGGCGTGCCAAGCGGAATCGCCGATCTGTTCCGGCTCAGCGCGCAGGGCCCCTTTGCCTGGATCACTCTGGCTGTTGGCCTTGCTGTGTTTGCAGCAGCAATGGCGTTCGACCTCTCTGACCCGCATCGGGTCACACGCCGATCTGCACAAGGGTTCTGGCTGCATGTGGTGGCCGCCCCAGCGCTGGTGAACACCATCGCGCTGAGCTTGATGGAACGGGAACTGGACGCCATTTTGGTTGGCGTGTTGCTGTTTTTTGCGTTGGTTGCCATTGTGATCGACCGCCGATCGTTCCTGATCACCGCCATAGGTTACATTGTGGCATTGGCCTCTACTGTGTTCGACGGTGAGAGCGCAGGCCTTTTTGTGCTGAGCCTTGGCCTTTTTCTTGTGGCCTTGGGGGCCTTCTGGGCTCGTATCCGCGCCGCGCTTCTTTCTCTTCTTTCAGGCGTCCTGCCGCTGCACCGGCTGCCGCCCTCCCACCAGTGACGGATAAATATGACTGATCTGACACCTCGCGAAATTGTCTCGGAACTCGACCGTTTCATCATTGGCCAAAAGGACGCAAAACGCGCCGTGGCTGTGGCCCTGCGCAACCGCTGGCGCCGCAAGCAGCTGTCGGATGACCTGCGCGATGAGGTCTATCCCAAGAACATCCTGATGATCGGCCCTACCGGCGTTGGCAAAACAGAAATCTCTCGCCGGCTGGCAAAGCTGGCGCGCGCACCCTTTATCAAGGTTGAGGCGACAAAATTCACCGAAGTGGGCTATGTTGGCCGCGACGTGGAACAGATCGTGCGTGATCTGGTCGACACCGCGATTATCGAGACACGCGAGCACATGCGAAAA
>SPLB01000253.1 GCA_004566265.1 Paracoccaceae bacterium
TAGAAGGTGGCGGAAAAGGCAAACAGAATACCAGACCCCAGCCCCAACCGGGCCGCGCGGTTTGTCAGATGCTGCCACCAGGCACCGTCCGAGCTGCCGTCTGAGGGTTTGGACAATACCAGCACCGCAGCCAGCCCCATGCCAATCGCCGCCCAGCCCATGGGGCTGATCTGATCGCCCAGAACCACCAGCCCCACCAGTGCGGTCTGGATGACCTCGGTTTTCTTGAACGTAATGCCAACGGCAAAGTTGCGGGCCTTGAACAGGGCGACCACGCAAATGGTGCCGAGGATCTGGCTCGCCCCGCCGATCGCCGCATAAAGAAAGAACCAAGCGCCCAGCGGCGGGAAGCTTTCACCAGCAATAGAAAGGTAAGCCCAAAGCCCCGCCCAGATCAGCGGCGCGGAATAGAGAAACCGCGACAGCGTTGCCCCGGCAGGCGTCAGCGTCACCGAGGCCAAGACCTTCTGCAACATAAAACGAATGGTCTGAAAACTGGCCGCTGCCAGCGTTACGAGGATCCAAATGGGCATGAGGAGGCTTTCAAAACAGACTTAAAATACCCTCGAACCCTGCCTGATTATTCTCCGGGCTGCCAGAGCGGATGTGGCACCGGATCCTTGGCCCGTAAAAAGTATCGCGCAAAGACCGCGCCGTAGCTGGGCAAAACATAGCCATGGTTGGCCTGGTGATACCCCGCCTTGCCTGCACGATAGAGCGCAGGCAGACGCTGCCAGGGAACCCCCGGATGCAAGTGATGCACAATATGCAAATTGTTGTTCAGGAACAGAAAGGCAAAGACCCCCTGCCCTTCGACAATGGCGGTGCGCCCATGTATGTCATCATGGGCCTGATGTTCCAGAAAGGTCCGCACTTTAAGCAAGGACAAAGCGCCATAAGCCCCCAGCAGATAGGCCCATATCGTCAGAGGCGACAGCAGAACAAGCGCCACAACCAGAACAACACCCACGCAATGCAGCAGCCAGTCACGCATGACGCCCGTCTCTCCAGCACGGACCAGCTTCGCATCCCCGATCACAAAGCAGACCAGCCCAAGCACCGGCCCAATCACCATCCGCCCGAAAAGCGTATTGTTCGCCCGCATTATCAGCCGCCTCCACAAAGGCATCTGCGCCCAGACGGCAGGGTCCTGGAAATTGCTTTCAGGATCATCGTAAGGATCGGTCAGACGATCATCGTTGTGATGCGCCAGATGGGTGTCGCGAAATCGGCCATAGGGAATCGCAAGGTTCAGCGGCAGGAGCACCAGCACCTCATTCAGGCGCTGATTGCGAAACGGGTGGCCGTGGATCACCTCATGACACAATGAACTATGCAAAGTGATCAGTATCGTCGCAAGACCCACAGCACACGCCATCGACACCTGCGGCACCACAAACACAGCCAGTCCCCAGAGCAGATGACATGTCACGATCAGAGCAAAGGTGCCCCACTCCGCCCCCTCGGGCAAAAAGTCTTCGGCGCGCACCGCGGCTCTTTGCGTCTCCTCCCGCACGAGAGGCGCGCGACCCGACTGGCGTCTGGACCAGGTGCCTTCATCAAAAAAATTGCGCGTCAGACCCATTGCCACATTCATCAACCTCATAGGTCCACCTGCCCAAAAAAAGCCGGAGGCAAAGAAGCCGTCACAGACATGCTGACAGAAACACTCTGTCTCCAGATGATTTCTCTCACACTTAAACGCCTGCGCATTTCCATGACCTTCGCCTTCCTGTTGTTTTCTCACGGTCAAATTTATGTGACAGGCGCGATGTGCAGAATTCCGAATATAATTAACAAAACTCACATCATGTGATAATTAACTACACATGATAAAAATTTCCGACAAACGCTTGCGTGCAGCACAATTCCGCGACCGGCTGAACAAGGCATTGAAGGACAGTGGCCTCAGCCAAAGCGCGCTGGCCCGGCAGACCGGCGTGGACCGGTCAACGATTTCTCAGCTCCTGACCGATGAGGGCGCGCGCCTGCCCAATGCGCATGTGGTCGGGTCCTGCGCGGCGGCGCTTGGGGTGTCAGCGGATTGGCTGCTCAGCCTGTCGGAGCGACCGGAAAGCGCGGCAGAGCTGCTGGCCTTGTCGATGGCCATGACCAAGGCGCCCCGCGCACTGGTGGATGAACGTATCTATGAATGGCACCGCGAGGCAGCCGGGTATAAAATCCGCCATGTACCGGCGACCCTGCCCGATATGATGAAAACCCGCGCGGTGCTTGAATGGGAATATGCCCCGCATCTGGGCCGTACCGCCGATCAGGCGATTGGCGCATCCGAGGACCGGCTGAGTTGGATGCGCCAATCCGGGTCTGACTACGAGATTGCACTGCCCATGGCAGAATTGGACTGTTTTGCACATGGCATCGGTTACTATGAGGGGCTGCCACTGGATCTGAGACTTGCGCAGCTGGACCATCTGGAGCAGCTCTGCACCGATTTCTACCCTCGACTTCGAGTCTACCTCTATGACAGGCGGCGGCTCTATGCGTCGCCGATTACGATCTTTGGTCCACTGATGTGTGTATTTTATGCGGGCAGTCATTACATGGCGTTCCGCGACCGCGAACGGGTAGAGACCTTCACCGTACATTTCGACAACCTGGTCCGCGAAGCGGACATTACCGCCCGCCAAATGCCCGGTCGAGTGCGCGCCCTGCGGGCGCAGATCTCGCAAGACGCCGCAGACGCCCCCTTTCGCGCGCAGCCCGCGCGCTGCCCCTCTAATGAGTAAAACAACCCTTTGGTGTCCTTTGACCGGTCAATGAGGCGCGAAGGGCACCCGGCGAAGCCGCTGTGTTTCTTGGGATTTTTTTGCAAAACCGGTTGTCCTCGCGATGTACAGGGATGTGCCCAAGTTATCCCCAGCCTTCTCCCCGGATTCCGGTTTGCGCGCGCGCAGGGACTCCCGCAGCCTGTTGGAGAAGTTTACCTCAGGCGAATCGAAGTTGATGAAATCCGCAAAAAACATCCTCCAACCGGAATCCCGACCGCTCAAAACAGCCGTTTTGGTTCTCGACGAATGTCACACTCTGTCTTTCGCCGCCGCGATCGACCCAATGCGCGCTGCCAACCGTCTGGCGGGGCGTCCGGTGTTTGACTGGGATTATGTGAGCCCGACAGAAGAGATCCCGATGCTGTCGTCGGGTCTGACGGTTCCAACCTTCCCACTGGCACGTTTGATGGACTGCGATCTGCTGTTGGTTCTGGGCGGGTTTCAGGTGGTGCGTCAGGCCACGCCCAGCCTGCTGTCCGGACTGCGTCGGATTGCAGCAACCGGTGCAACCATTGCCGGTGTGGACGGGGGTACCTGGCTGATGGCCGAAACAGGGCTTTTGGATGGGCATGCCGCAACCACCCATTGGGAAGAGTTAGAGAACTTCTCTGCCCGCTTCCCGGCCGTGGATTGCCGCGGCGACCGCTTTGCAGTGTCTGAGGGACGCCTGACTTCCGGCGGCGCCATGCCTGCGGTCGAAATGATGCTGCACATTATTGCTGCACGCCTCGGCGGCGGCTTTGCCTCCCGCGTTGGCGGCCTGTTCCTGCAGGATGATCCCACTGCTGCGCAGACCGGCAAGACGGTCGCACCTATCTCCGGCCACCGTCACAATGCGATCACTGCCAAGGCCAATGCCATTATGGAAGCCTCGCTGGACGAGCCCAAACCGCTGGCTGAAATTGCCGAGGTGCTGGGCACCAGCCCGCGCAGCCTGCAGCAGCAGTTCCGCCTGCGCCTGAACACCACGCCGCAGGACCATTATCTGCAACTGCGCATGGCAGAGGCGCGCCGTCTGGTCACCGACACCGATCTTTCACTGATGGAGGTCGCGCAGGCCACGGGGTTTACCGCACCATCGAGCTTTGCACGCGCCTTCCGAACCGCCCATGGCATGTCCGCGCGCGACCTGCGTCAGGAGCATCTGGATCAGGCGCCGCTGACCCGTCAGGACCGCGCCTCATTTGGCTTCGAGGCCGACGAGGCCACAGCGTCGCGCCACCACTAAATTATCGCGCTGCCGCGCCGCGCCAGCGGCGCGCGGCCCAAACCATAAGATTGCATTTTTGATGCAATCGAGATGGGCGGGAGCGCCCCGCCCGCTGCAGGCGCAAACCCCGCCCGCTGCAGGCGACCCGCGCTGAACGCGCGGGTTTCTTGCCCGACTCAGTAAGGCATTGGATGAGCGCGATGGGTGGCGTCCAGATCGGCCAGCACCTGTGCGCTCAACTGCAAATCCGCGCCTTCAAGAATATGAGCCAACTGCGTGACGGAGGTCGCGCCAAAAATAACCGATGCCATAAACGGTCTCTGGGCGCACCACGCCAACGCCATATGCACCGGGTCCAGCCCGTGTTTTTCCGCCACGCCCACATAGGCTGCCACCGCCGCCTCTGCGCGCGGGCCGACCCGACCACCAAGATCTTTGTTCAAGGACTTGCGCGATCCTTCGGGCAGCGCTTCATTGAGATATTTGCCGGTCAGCATGCCTGAGGCCAACGGGGAATAAGCCAGAAGTCCCACATCTTCATAGGCCGACAGTTCTGCCAAATCGGTGTCATAAAGTCGGCACAACAGCGAATACTCGTTCTGGATCGAAGCCACGCGCGGTCCCTTGCCCTCTTCCGCGAGGCGCAGCCATTGTGAGGTGCCCCAGGCGCTTTCATTGGACAGACCAAAGGCACGGATTGTGCCGCGCTCAACTTCTCGGGTCAGGGTCTCAAGGCACTCTTCCATCTCGGCGCGAACCGTTTCGGCGGTCATGCCGGTTTTTTCTGGCGCAAACTGCCAGTTTTTTCGGAACATATAGCTGCCCCGGTTCGGCCAATGGAACTGATACAGATCGATGTAGTCCGTCTGCAGCCGTTTCAACGACCCTTCAATGGTCTTGGAGATTGTCTTAGAAGAAATCCGTGCGCCATCGCGTGCGGCTTTCAGGCCTTCGCCGGAGTGTTTGGTGGCTAGGATATAATCGCCGCGCCGCCCTGTCGCCGCGTTCCAGGTGCCAATGATCGTCTCGGTCAGGCCGATTGTCTCGGCCCGTATGGGGTTCACCGGGTACATTTCCGCCGTATCAAGAAAGTTGATCCCAGCTGCCAGCGCCATATCAATCTGCGCATGGGCGTCTGCCTCATTGGTTTGGGTGCCAAAGGTCATTGTGCCAAGGCAAAGCTCGGACACCATCATGCCGGTGCGGCCAAGGGGATTTCGTTTCATAGGGGCTCCTGTCTGCCGATGGTCTGTGGTGCGACGACCCTAATCCACGCCCCGCCGGATGCAAGCCACCCCGCCCAGGGGTTAACCAATTTTCATCTTTGTCTCCGAAGGTTTCTGCATCCCATGGTATACTA